>JANNKS010000159.1:0-9851 GCA_031396425.1 Rhizobacter sp.
GCGCACCTTCTTCCACAGGTCCCACTGCTGCAGGCTCTTCTTCGAGTCACGCCGGTACGCCTGCAGTGCGCGCACGTCGTGCCGATAGACGCGCCCGCCTTCTTCGTCGGACCAGCGGGTCTGGTGAAACGTCAGGTTGAAACGGATGTCGTCGCTGACCGGCCCATCGTTCTTCTGCGAAGCACCGACCCGGCGCAGCATGTCCGACGGTTCACGAAACACATAGTGGCGCGCCAGGGTTTCGGCACGCCGGCGCCGACGCCGCGCCGCGATGTGCGGGCCCACGTCGTTGAGGATCAGGCGGTCGATGAGTTTCGGGTAACGAGCCGCAACTTCGATCGCGGCGCTGCCGCCGAGCGACGAACCCAGCACCGTGACCGGCCCGCCACCCAGGTGGTCAATCATCTGGCGCAGTTGTTCGGCGTAGGTGGCCAGCGAGTAGTCGCCTTCGGCGGCCAGCCAGCCCGAGCGGCCGCGGCCGACCCAGTCCATGCAGACGAGCCGGAATGAGTCGTGCAGGTCGGAGGCAAGGTAGTTGAAGCGCATCGCCACGCTCGCCACACCGCCGCAGCAGATCACCAGCGGCGCATCGGGCGCGCCCCATTCGGCATACGCGACGCTCACGCTGTAGGGGCGCTTCAGGCGCCGGGTCGTGCCGGTCTGCAAACGGGTCGGGTGGTGATAGTCGAAGTGACCCAGGTGGTATTGGCCGTGAAAGCGCCCAACGACCTGGCTGGCCACGGCGATGTAGTCGTTCCAGTTCGTCATCACGCGCCGGCGCCCCGGCACGGGCGGCTCCCACGCGAGATCATACAGCGCGGCCGGGACGGTATCGCCCGTTGCATCGTCGCGCGCAATCGTGACGGTGTTCACGGCCGACCTCATGCGTTTGCCCTCGTCTTGTTGTTCTTCATCACTTCCCCCCAGGAATCGTCTTCGGCAGATCGTCCGAGTGCAACCACATCGGCGGTGGCCGTGCCCGAACGATTCGGTCCCTGAGTATCGGTAGCAATCAACCCCGACTTGAGGGGCATTCTTCACAGTCATGCGCAGTTTTGAACACCTGACCGGGCCAAGTCCTGTTCAAGTACAGGCCTCGATTGCCGAAAAGGGCAGAGTCGGCCGACGAAGCCGCTGTTCGACCATGGAGCGACAAAGTGCATACCAATAGAACCCAAATGATCCTGGTGGCCATCATGGTCTGCCTGTTTGCCGTCGGCATGGCCGGCCTGCTGAACTTCTTCAAGTACCGCAGCAACGCCGAGCGCATCATCAAAGAGCGTCTGGTCGTGACCGGCAACGCGATCGAGCAAAGCATTCAGTCGTCTCTCGCGCTGGGCCTTCAGTTCTCCGACATCGGAACGCTTCCCGGCACGATGGAGCGCGAGCGCGCAACCGACGAGATGATTCTCAGCATCGATGTCTTCGACGTCGACGGCAAGCTTCTGTACAGCACCGACCGGCTGCGCGCCACGCGCAACGTGCCGGCGACCTGGCTCGCCGCTGCGCGACAGTCCCAAGGCACTGATTGGTACGTCAGGGACGGCACCGAATCTGCCGCCAGCAACGTGATCAAGAACAACTTCGGCGTCGTGGTCGGCCACGTGGCGCTGCGCTACTCGGAAGAGCAGCTGAAGGCGACCACCGGCGCTGTCGCACGCCAATTGGCACTCTCCACCCTGGCCGTGTTTGTCGTCGCGGCGACGCTGGCATCGCTGGCCCTGTTGGCGGTGATGAAGCGCCTGTCGCGCGACATCGACGCCGTCGAAGCCGCGCTTCGTTCGGGCGACGCCATGCGGCCGTCCGAGGCGGTGCGCAAGGGCCCGTTCGGGCCGGCCCTGAGGCGCTTCTTCGAAAGCGTGCGAGGTGCCGACGCCGAAATCGCGCTGCTGCGGGGCAACCTGGAACACGGAGCGAAACGATGAGCCAAACCTATCTGCGCGGCATCTACCTGCGCCTGGCGGGCGTGTTGATGCTGATCGTGCTGCTCGCACTGGGCGCCAATGCCTACCTCTCGCACCGCACCTTCGAACGCGCGCTGGCGCCGGAAATGGCGAAGAAGGTCGCCAGCGGCGGCGCCTCGGCGCGCTCGCTGATCGTCAAGGCGATGGAACTGCGAATCGGTTTTCGCGAGTTGTACGGCGTCGAACAGTCGTTCGACGACCTGAAAGGCTCGATTCCCGAGATTTCGTATGTGGCCGTCACCGACCCGCAGGGCAACATCCTGTATGAGCGCTTTTCACCTCCGGGTGGAGCGGCCGCGCATTTCCGCAAGCCGGCGGTGCTGGCGGGCATGTCGAGCCCGGACGTCTGGCCACCCCCGGTGCGGGTCGGCAACCAGTATGTCGTGTCGATGCCGATCGTGACGACGGAGCAAGCTGTGGGCATGCTGCACATCGGCATCGGCGTGGACTTCGTCGACCGGATCGTGCTGGACATGATGTACGACGTGCTGGTCGTGCTGGTGGTGGCACTGTTCTTCACCCTGGAGCTGCTCAACTTCATGGCCGGCACCCGCCTGGAAGCAGCCCTCAAGTCGCTCGGCGACAGCATCGAGCGCGGTGCGTCGGGTGACTTCTCCACCGCGCGAGCGCGTGAAAACGACAGCGGGTTCGGCGCGCTTCTCAAACTGCTCGATGCGGTGCGCGCGCGCGTCAACTCGGCCTACGAGGCGCTGGCGCGCGACATCGAAAACGGGCGGCGCGGCCCGGCGCACGAGCGCCCGCCCGGTTTGATGGCAGCGCACAGCGGCTTGCAGTCCCTGGCACAGCGCTACCGCTTCGGTGTCGAGAACGGCAGCGCGCGCGCCGACGACGGGCTGCTCGCCAAGGTGCGTGCGCCGTTGTTCATCTTCATCCTCGCCGAGGAGCTGACGCGTCCGTTCCTGCCGGGTTACATCAAGGGCATGCTGGTGCCGATTCCCGGGGTCTCGCCGGAAATCGTCGTCGGGCTGCCGATTGCGTTGTTCATGTTGATCGTCGCGATCGGCCAGCCCTTTCTCGGCCCCTACAGCGAACGCGTCGGACACCGCCATACGATGATGGTCGGTGCGAGCATCGCGGCCTTCGGTTTCGCCGCCACCGCGTTCGCCGGCAGCGTGCTGGACTTGCTGCTCTGGCGCTCGCTGTGTGCACTGGGTTATGCGATGGTGTTCGTCGCCGGCCAGGCGCACGTGCTCGAACACGCGACCACCACGAACCGGGCACGCAGTTTCTCGCTGTTCATCGGCGCCATCATGGTCGCCACAGTCTGCGGCCCGTCGATCGGCGGCATCCTGGCCGACAACATCGGCGAACGCCTGACCTTCGGCGTCGCAGCGCTGCTGGCCCTTGGCTCGATGGGCGCGATCCGGCTGTTGCCCGGTCCCGGCCCGGCCGACCCGCAACGTGCCCCGCCACGCGCGCCGAAATGGCGCGAGATCGGCTCGTTGCTCATCAACAAGCGCTTCATGACAGTCACCGGCCTGGCCGCGATTCCGGCCAAGATCCTGCTGACCGGCATGTGCTTCTATCTGGTTCCGCTCTACGTCGTGTCCATCGGCAGCTCGCAGTCGGTGGTCGGGCGCGTCCTGATGGTCTACGCCGTCGTGATGGTCGTGTTCTCACCGATTGCCGCATCACTCGCCACCTCGCGCGAGCGCATGGAGACGCAGGTTGGCGCCGGTCTGCTGCTCTCGGGCCTGGGCGGCCTGCTGTTGTTCATTGGCGGCAGCGTCGGCTGGGTGTTCGCGGCGACGTTCTTCGTCGGCGTAGGCCAGTCGCTGTCGATCGCTGCACAGAGCGCACTGGTGCGTGAACACTGCGAATCGGAGGTCGCCATGATGGGCGAGCCCGCCGTGTACGGCGTGTACCGCCTGTTCGAGCGCCTGGGCAACGCCGCCGGGCCGCTGATTGCCGGCGCGTTGGTCCTGACGCTGGGCTACCGCAACAGCTTTGTGATCACCGGCGCGGCAGTGATGCTGTGCGGTGCCGCTTTCATGTTTGCCACGCGCCGCGCCCCCAGCCCGGCCCTGGCAACCGCCTGATCCCTGAAAACCCGAGGAGAAATTGAAGATGAACCACCCGACCCGCCGCGCCTGGCTGCGCGCCGCCGCTGCCGCCACCCTGCCCGTCTGCACCTTTGCGCTGGCCAACAACCAGGAGGTCAATGCCGCGGCCAAACGCAGCGGGACGAAGCCTTTTCGCATCTACGCCATCACGTTCCGCGGCATGACGGACGTTGAAAAAGGATTCGAAGAGTACTTCGCCTCTCGCAAGATTCCGGTCCAGATCATCTACCGCGACCTGAACCGGGATGCCACCCGCATGCCCGGTTTCCTCGACGAGATCCGCGCCACCCGGCCCGACCTGGTCTACACCTGGGGCACTTCGGTCACGCTGGGCGTGCTCGGTCCCTATGACGCGGTCAATCCGAACCAGCACATCACCGACATTCCGGTCGTCTTCACGCTGGTTGCGTCGCCGACCCTGGCCAAGATCGTCGGCGAAAAAGAGTCGGCACCGCGCCGCAACGTGACCGGGGTGGTGCACGTCGCGCCGGTCGAAGCGCAGATCAAGGCAATGACCGCGTACCGGTCGTTCCAGACCCTGGGGGTGCTGTACACGCCGACCGAACAGAACTCGGTCGTCGTGCTGGGGGAGATTCGCAAGATCGGCCGCGCGAACGGCTTCGACACGGTGTCGCGCACATTCCGCCTCGACGCCAACCGCAAGGTCAGCGCCGAGGGTGCCGCCGACCTGGTGCGCGAACTGAAGGAGGCGAAGGCGCAGTGGCTGTACCTGCCGCCCGACAGCTTTCTGGGCACGCTGGCGCAGGACGTGATCATCCCGACCGCGATGGAAATCGGTCTGCCGACATTCGCGTCGACCGAACAGCTGATGCAGGCTGGCGCGCTGTCGGGCTTGGTCAGCAAGTACTACAACGTCGGGCAGTTCACCGCGCACAAGGCCGAGCAGATTCTGGTCGGCAAGGCGTCGCCGTCGACGATCCCGATTGAGACGCTGAAGCGCTTCTCGTACCAGATTCGCATCAGCGCCGCCGAAAAACTGCACCTGCCCCCGCCGCTGCCGATGCTCGGCTACGCCGAAATCATCACCGAAACGGTGGTCTCCCAGTAGAGCAGTGACGCGCGGCCGGCGGCTCACACCGCCGGACCGCCTGCAGCGCACACGGCAACAACGGCTACGATGCCGGGCAGCGCCCGGGATGTGCCCGGGAACCCCGGCACACCATGGATCGCATCACCGGCATACAGCTGTTCATCCGCATTGTCGAGGGCGGCAGCTTCAGCAAGGCGGCGCAGGAGCTGCACCTCACGCAGCCCACCGCAACAAAACACGTTGCGGCGCTGGAAGAACGCCTGGGTGCCCGGCTGCTGAACCGCAACACGCGCGGCGTGAGTGCCACTGAGATCGGCACGCTTTACTACCAGAAGTGCAAGACGATCCAGCGTGAGGTCGAAGAAGCCGACAACCTGGCGCTGCTGCTGCAGTCGCGCGTCGGCGGCACGCTGCGCGTGAGCACCTCGGTCGCGTTCGGCCGGCGCGTCCTGACGCCGTTGGTGCTGGCCTTCATGCGCGAGCATGGCGAGATCAGCATCGACCTGGGTTTCGACGACCGCTATGTCAATCTCGTCGAACAGGGCATCGACATTGCGCTGCGCATGGGGCGTCTGGCCGATTCCGCGCTCGGCTCGCGCTATCTGGGCGTGAACCCATGGCTGGTGACCGCGTCACCGGCCTACCTCGAGCGGCGCGGTGAACCCGGCACGCCGCACGAGTTGAGTGCACATGCCTGCCTGGTCTACAGCAGCGTGCAGGGCGACGATCGCTGGCAGTTCAGCGATTCGCAAGGACGCGGCATCACGGTGCAGGTGCAAGGGCCGCTGCGCAGCAACAACCTCTCGGCCGTGCTGGCTGCGGCGCGCGCGGGTCACGGTATCGCGGTGTTGCCGTGGTACGTGGCGCGCGAGGCGGTTGCCGACAGCTCGATACGGCCGCTGTTGCAGGGCTACGCGCCGCCATCACAGGAGTTGCATGCGGTCTACCCTTCGCCGAAACTGGTGCCGTCGAAGGTGGCGACGTTCATTGCATTTTTGCAGTCGCGCCTGGCCGATGTGGACGGCCTGGCCTGGTGGCAGCGCGACGTGGCGCTGCCGCTCAACTGAAGGCCCGCGCAGGCCCGCAGCGCTTCACGCCGGTGCCGAAACGAGTTGCGCGGCAAGCTGGTTGTGTTCTCGAATCAACTGCGGCAGTTCGAGCATCGTCAAGTGCCCATCGCGCACCAGCACCTGGCCGTTCACGACGCTGTTCGTCACGCGCGGCACATGGCAGAACAGCAGCGCGGCGTGCGGGTCGTGGCCGGCGCCGGCCAGGCCGATCTGCTCGAGTGCGACGGTGACGATGTCCGCCGACATGCCCGCAGCAAGGGCGCCGATGTCGTCGCGCCCGAGCACGCGCGCGCCGCCGAGTGTGGCGATTTCGAGTGCTTCGCGCGCCGTCATCGCCGCCGGCCCCTTCACCGGCCCGTGCGCGACGCGCTGCAGCAGCAGCGCCAACCGCACCTCGCCAAGCATGTGGCCGCTGTCGTTCGACGCCGAGCCGTCGACCGCAATCGACACCGGGACTCCGCCATCGCGCATCGCGCGGATCGGCGCCGTGCCAGAAGCCAGCCGCATGTTCGAACCCGGGCAATGCGACACACCGGTGCCGGTTCGGGCGAACAGCGCGATGCCCGCCGCGTCGAGCTTGACACAGTGCGCGTGCCACACATCGGGGCCGACCCAGCCGAGCTGCTCGGCGTATTCAGCCGGCGTGCAATTGAACTTCTCGCGCGTGTAGGCGATGTCGAAATCGTTCTCGGCCAGGTGTGTGTGCAGCGAGACACCATGGCTGCGTGCGAGCGCCGCCGAATCGCGCATGAGTTCGCGGCTCACCGAAAACGGCGAACAGGGCGCCAATACGATGCGCCGCATCGCATGACGTTTCGGGTCGTGCCAGCGTTCGATGAGACGCTGCGAATCCCTCAGGATCGCATCCTCACTCTCGACCACCCGGTCGGGCGGTAAGCCACCCGCTGATTCGCCCACGCTCATCGAGCCGCGCGCGGCGTGGAAACGCATGCCGACAACCTCAGCCGCTTCGATGCTGTCGTCCAGCCGCACGCCGTTCGGGAACAGATAGAGGTGGTCGCTGCTCGTCGTGCAGCCCGACAGCAGCAGTTCGGCCATCGCGATCTGCGTCGAGACGCGCACCATCTCGGGCGTGAGCCTGGCCCAGATCGGATACAGCGCGCGCAGCCAATCGAACAGTTCGCAGTCCTGGGCCGACCGCACCACGCGGGTCAGCGTCTGAAACATGTGGTGGTGCGTGTTGACCAGACCGGGCAGCACGACGTGGTTGTGCGCGTCGATCGCCACGTCTGCCGACTTCGGCAGTGCGTCGGTGCTGCCAACGGCCTCAATGACGTTGTCGCGCACGAACACGGCCCCATCGGCGATTTCCCGGCGCTGCGCGTCCATCGTCACGAGCAGGCGGGCGTTGCGGATCAACAGGGTGGCCACGGGCTCATCCTAGTCGCAGCATCGTGCGCGGCCGCACCGCGCCGTCTCAAGGGGTCTTCGCTGTGGCCGGTTTGCGTTCGCTCCACAGCACGCCGGCGGTGGCCCAGTCGTGGCGCGGAATGTCGAACATCATGATGTCGACGCTGTCGGCAGGCACGCCCAGTGCGCGCACCGTGGCATCGGTCAACTCCTTGGCGAGCACGCGCTTCTGATCCGGCGTGCGGCCTTCGAACATTTCAACGCGGATGCTGGGCATGGGGATTCCTTCAAGGTGACTCGTTCGTTGGCATCGGCAGCTGCGCCCGAAATTGCGTCGGGCAAGTGCGACGAGGTGCAGCGGTGGGCGAAGTCTAAATCGACCTCGCCCGTCGTTTGCGGCCCAGGGGTCAATCGTCAATGCGCCACGGCCGCCGTGGCTGCCTCCACCGCACCGGCCGCATCGCCCTTGGCGCCGTTGAAGAACAGGTTCAGCACCACGGCGGCCACTGCCGTCAACAGGATGCCGGACTCCAGCAGCGGGTGCAGGCTGTGCGACATGTGCTGCGTCCAACGCGGCGCCACCAGTGGAATCAGCCCGAATCCGATCGACAGCGCGACGATGTAGAGGTTGTTGCGGTTGTTCTTGTAGTCCACCGTTGAGAGGATGCGAATGCCGGTGGCCGCCACCATGCCGAACATCACCAGCCCGGCGCCACCGAGCACGAACACCGGCAGCGATTCCACCAGCGCCGCCATCTTGGGCAACAGCCCCAGCACGATCAGGATCACGCCGCCGGCCACGCAGACCCAGCGGCTCTTGACGCCGGTGACACCCACCAGGCCGACGTTCTGCGAAAAACTGGTGTACGGGAAGGTGTTGAAGATGCCGCCGATCAGCGTGCCCAGGCCGTCGGTGCGCAGGCCGGCCGCCAGCTCGGGCTGGCCGATCTTCTTGCCCGTGATGTCGGACAGCGCGAGAAACATGCCGGTCGACTCGATCATCACGACGATCATCACCAGCGTCATCGTCAGGATCATCACGATGTCGAACGTCGGCGGTCCGAACGCGAACGGCGTGACGATGTCGAACCAGTTCGCCTTGCCCACCTTGTCGAAGCTCATCTTGCCCATCGCGGCAGCCACGATGCAACCGAAGACGATGCCCAGCAGCACCGAGATGTTGGCGATGAAGCCCTTCGCGTACTTGACGAGCAGCAGGATGCCGAGCAACACAATGCCGGCCACGGCCATGTTTTCAAGCGAACCGTAGTTCGGGTTGTTGACCATCGGAATCGGGCCTGTCAGCTTGATCGCCGCAGGCGCCGCACCCGATGCCGCCGACGCTGCCGCGGCGGCGGCAGTCGCCTTGGCGCTGTCGACCATCGCGACCAGCTTGGGCACGTCGGTCGACTGCGCCAGAAATGCCGGCCCGCCCATCGCCCAGCCCACGCCGACGCGCATCAGGCTGATGCCGATGATGGCGATGATGGTGCCGGTGACCACCGGGGGAAAGAAGCGCAGCATCTTGCTGACGATCGGCGCAATGACCATCGAGATGATGCCCGCCCCGATAATGGCGCCGAAGATTGCCCGCGCCCCGTCCACACCCGGCATCGCGTTGGCGAAGGCCACCATCGGGCCGACGGCGGCGAAGGTCACGCCCATCATCACCGGCAGCTTGATGCCGAACCACTTCGTCATGCCCAGCGACTGGATCAGCGTGACGATGCCGCAGGCAAACAGGTCAGCCGAGATCAGCAGCGCCACCTGTTCTGGCGTCAGCTTGAGCGCGCGGCCGACGATCAGCGGCACCGCGACCGCGCCGGCGTACATCACCAGCACGTGCTGCAGGCCCAGCGCCGTGAGCCGGCCGGCAGGGAGTTTTTCGTCGACGGGATGGACGGTGGTTGAATTCATTCGGGTCTCCTTCGTTCTTGGTTTGTCAGCGCTATGGGGAAAGAAACAAGCTCGTGGCACTACTGAATCGACGCGCCGGCTTCGAACCAGCGTTTCAGCAGGGCGCGCTCGGCGTCGCTGATCTGGGTGGCGTTGGCGAGCGGCATCGTCTTGAGCACCACCGTCTGCTGGAACAGCGCCTGCGCGTTCCTGATGATCAACTCGGGCGTGTGCAGTTGCACGTTCTTGTTGATCACAGTAGCGCTGTGGCACAACACGCAGCGCTGTTCGATCACCGTCTGCACCTGCGCGAAGCTCACCTTCGCGGGCGTTGCCGCTGCAGGCTCGAATTTCGGCGCGACCATCCAGGCCACGACACCGATCAGCGCCAGCGCCGCCGCAACGAACTCCCAGC
>JANNKS010000171.1:0-7498 GCA_031396425.1 Rhizobacter sp.
AGCGTGTGCGATCTCCTTGAGAGGCGGTTTATCCTTCGTAGTAGCAGTCACTTTGATCTCCTTGTGATCGGGGTGGGTGTTAGGGCCCGTACGGTGTTCCACCACCGGCCGGGCCCGCTTTTGCCTCAGGGCCGCTGAGGCGCCGGATTCAGTTCATCTTCGACTTCAAGGCCCACGCGCACAGCCCCCAGGCCGCGAACCCACAGGCGACCCCCACCGACACCGGCGCAATGCGCGCGACGAGCGACAAAACGACGATGAAGACCGCTCCGGTCACCCACGCAGCGAGAAACCAGCGGCCCATCGCTTTAATCCTTGGCAGGCTCGTGAGCCCGCTTGATTGCCCCGGACAGCCAAGCCGTACCCAGCCTGCGCAGCTTCGCCCAGAGCGATGGCGTGAGGCGGATCGAGCCGACGATCGCCTTCTCGTCGTCAGGCAGTGCAGGCCGACCGCGGGCCGGTGATTCGCTCTTCGGTTTGTTCGTGTTCATGGCATTAAGTGTAATACCGAAAAGCCAACACGCAAGGGCTTTTATGTAACACCACAATGCAAACCTATCAAGCGACCTTGAGCGGCAGCACCTTGGCACCCTTGCGCAGCGCCTCCAAGTGGTCGGCCCACGCCTGCATCATCTTGCGGCGCTCGGCCAGGTAGGTCGCGAAGTTGTACGCGGCGCTCACCTTGTCGCGTTCCTGGTGCGCCAGCTGCAGCTCGATGATGTCGTGCCGAAAGCCGAGTTCGTGAAGGACCGTCGACGCGATGCCGCGAAAACCATGTCCGGTCATCCGGTGCTTGTAGCCCATGCGCTCCAGCGCCTTCAGCATCGTGTTGTTCGACATCGGCCGGTCATGGTCGCGCTCGCCGGGGAACACGCGATTCGAAAGCCCCTTGAGTTCGAGCAGGCACCGCAGCGCGTCTACGGCCTGCGTGGCGAGCGGCACGATGTGAGGCGTGCGCATCTTCATGCGCTGCGGGGGGATGCGCCACTCGGCCGCCTCGAGGTCGAACTCGTCCCATCCGGCCTCGATCAGTTCCGACGTGCGAACGAAGGTGAGGGCGATCAGCTGCAGCGCCTGGCGCGTGTAGGGGCTGCCGTCGTAGACCTGCATCTTGCGCAGCAGCTCGGGCAACTCCTTGGCGTCGACGCGCGCGTAGTGCTCCTTCTTGCGAGCCTTCAGCGCGGCACCCGGCCGCACGTCCTTCGCGGGGTTGCGCTCGACCAGACCATGCGCCAGCCCGTATTCGAAGATCTGGCCGCAGGTCTGCCATGAGCGGCGCGCAAGATCGACGGCACCGCGGGACTCGATCCGCTTGGCCATCGCCAGCAGCGTCGGCGCCATGACGTCGGCGATCGGCTTGGAACCGATCACGGGGAACACGTCAGCCTCGAGCCGGCGCAGCACATAGTCGGCATGGCGAGGAGTCTTCGTCCCGCGCCAGTGTTCGAACCAGGCGCGCGCCACCGATTCGAAGGTGTTGTCGTGCCGTATCCGGGCCGCCAACTTCTCGTCGCGCTTCGCCTGCACGGGGTCGGTGCCGGCTTTCAATTTCTCGCGCGCGGCGTCGCGCGCCTGCCGGGCCATGGCCAGCGTCACAGTCGGATAGGTGCCGACTGCAAGTCGCTTTTCCTTGCCGGCGTAGCGGTATTTCCAGCGCCAGTGCTTCGCGCCCGTTGGCTGCACTTCGAGGTACAGCCCTCCACTGTCAGCGTAGCGCTCGCGAGGGCGCCCAGGGGGACATTTCGCGTTCTTGCATGCCGGATCGGTGAGTGCCATGGTGGGGGACTTTCTGCGGACTTTGGGGGCATCCGCCTTGCCGTTCCCCCACATCGTCCCCCGTTCGAAACCGATTGTCAATGAACGCTAGCGAACCCCCACGAACAGAAAAGCCCCGTATTTCGGGGCCTTGCGGGGTGTCTTGCGACTGTCAGCGAGCATCTGTGAATCGATTCCTGGCGGAGAGGGCGGGATTCGAACCCGCGGGGGGTTATTGGCCCCCACACGCTTTCCAGGCGTGCGACTTAAACCGCTCATCCACCTCTCCGTGGGCCGCGAGTTTAGCCGACGGCCCTGGCACGCTGGGTGGCGCTGCTGGAGTTGCTGCCAGCGTCCTCGCCATTTGGCAGTGCTGCGGCTGCGGCCCGCCAGTGGAACGGTGTAGTCAGCTCGGCGCGGCGCCCGTCGTGATGCCGTCGCCAGGGCCAGGGCTGAATGTCAGCCGGTAGCAGGTGGTGAAACCGGCTGGCGGCTCGCGGCGGCCGAACTGTCCTTGGTGAATCGCCGCGACCTTTTCGACGACTCGATGTCCGAGGCCAAGGCCGAGCCCCAACTTGAGGGCCTGGCGCCCAGCCGGGCGGGCTGGCGCGGGCGAGTCAACGTCGCCCTTCGCGCCGTTGTCGCACACCTGGATCCAGCGCGCTCGCGCGTCGAGTTGCACTTCGACCAGGGTGCCGCGTGGCGTGTGCGACAGTGCGTTGTCGATCAGGTTGCGCAGGGCGAGTTCAAGCAGTACGGCGTGTCCAGGCAATGGGAAACTCGTCGCGGCGCAAAGCGCCAGTTCGTGGCCGCTGTTCAGCGCCACCTCGCCATACTCGCCCACGACACGGCCGGCAAGTGTGGCCAGGTCAAGTGTCTGGGCAGCTTCGGACAATTCGGTGTGGCTGGCGCGCGCCAGCGCCAGCAGGTGAGCGAGCACCTGGCCGGCGCGCAGCGCGTCGAACTCCAGGCGGTCGAGCGACTCGGCGCGCTCGGTGTCGTTCTGCGCGCCACGCAAGGCACGCGCGTGCAGCGCCAGTGAGGTGAGCGGGGTGCGCATTTCATGCGCCATTTCGCTTGCCAGTTGACGTTCGTTGTTCAGCGCAAGCTGCTGCCGTTTGACCAGCTGGTTGATCGAATCGACCACCGCCTCGAACTCCGCTTGCGGATGACGTGGCTTCAGCGGTGCGGCCTGGTTCACGTCGAGTGCATGCACGTCACGCGACAGTTCATACAACGGGCTCAGGCCTCGGCGGATCGCCAGGCCGAGTGCCAGCGCAATGACAGGCAGCAGCCACAGGCCGGGCTCGACGACCTGCTCGGCGATGTCCCAGGCGAGTTCCGAGCGTTCCTTGAGGCTCAGCAGCACCATCACCTTGCGTTCGTGCAGCGGGCCATCCCACTGCGAAAAGGCGCGCCATGGGGTTGGGGGATCGCCGAGCTGCAGGTCGGCAAACCCCTCGGCAGTTTGAAACGGCGGCGCAGGCGCATCGCCGCTGCGCGTGACGGCCTGGCCCGCCGCGTTCCAGACAACGATGCTCATCGATTGTTGATAGTCGTGGCGTTTCAGGTCTGGGGGCACCGAACTTCCGGAGTCGCGCCGCTCGACGAACTTGCCGTCACGTTCACTGAGCAGGATCGAGGCGACACTCGCCAGGTGGCCATCGGTCAGTTCATCGGCCTCGTGCATGCCGGTTCGAAAACCCACGGCGATGAAGCTTGCCCACACCAGCGTCAGGGCCCCCAGCACCCAAGCGAGCAGGTGGCGTGTCAGCGAGGGTCGGCTCACAGCGGCTGCGGCTGCGCCGGCACGAAGTAGCCCACGCCACGCATGGTGCGAATCACCGCGTCGCCGAGCTTGCGGCGCAGGTGGTGCACGTGCACCTCGATGGCATTGCTTTCGAGCGCGCTGCCCCAGTCGTACAGGCGGGCCTCGATCTGGTCGCGCGACAGCACGCGAGGCGACACCTCGACCAGTGCAAGCAGCAGCATGTACTCGCGCGCCGAAAGCGTGACGGGCCGGCCGCCCTGGGTGACGGTGCGCGCCGCCGGATCGATTTCGATGTCACCACAGCGCAGCGTCGGTTGCGCGCGGCCGTGCGCGCGGCGTCGAAGCGCACGCATTCGAGCGGCAAGTTCGTCGGCGTCGAATGGCTTGGTCACGTAGTCGTCGGCCCCCAGATCGAGACCGGCGATGCGCGAACTCACCTCGTCGCGCGCCGTCATGATCAGCACCGGCGTGCCAGGATCGGGCAACGGGCCTTCGGGGCTGTGGCGCAGTCGCTGCAGGACGTCGCAGCCGTCGCCGTCGGCCAAACCCAGGTCGAGCAATACCAGATCGAACGGCTCGGCGCGCAATGCGGCCCAGGCCGAGGCCACGCCGTCGGCCAAGTCGACTGCAAAACCCTGCTGACGCAGGTGGCCCCGCAGCCCTACGGCGATGCCTTCGTCGTCTTCGACCACCAATACGCGCATGGCGTGATTGTGCGTCGGAGCAGCACCGCCAGGGCCGGACCGTTAATGTGGCGATAAGGTACCCGGCCGAGCATGGCGCCAATGCGACGCACTGCACCCTGGCCGCCCCTGTGGGCCGCGGCCGCCATGTTGCCACTCCTGCTGGCGTGGGACGCCAGTGGCCTGGACCTGCCGTTTGCCGCCTGGTTCGGTGGCCCGGCAGGATTTCCGATGAAGGACGACTGGCTGTTCAGTGCCGTCCTGCACGAAGGCGGGCGCCTCGCTGCCTGGGCCGTGGTGCTCGCGGCCAGTCTGATGGTGTGGTGGCCACTGGGTGTGTTTCGCCGCATCGACGCGACGCGCCGCCTGCAACTGGTCGTGACGGCACTGATCGCCGTGCTGGCGGTGTCCTCACTGAAGGCGTTCAGCAAGACGAGCTGCCCGTGGGATCTGGCCGAGTTCGGCCGATCGGCGCGACATGTGTCGCACTGGGCGTGGGCCACCTTCGACGGTGGAAGCGGTCGCTGCTTTCCAGCCGGCCACGCGTCGGCCGGGTTTGCTTTCGTGGCCGGCTTCTTCGCGTTTGCCGAAGTTTCACCCGGCATCGCTCGCGCCTGGCTCGCTTCGGCCTTGCTGGCCGGTCTGGTGTTCGGTCTGGCACAGCAGGCGCGAGGCGCGCATTTCATGAGCCATACCCTGTGGACGGGTTGGTTGTGCTGGTGCGTAGCCGTCACCACGGAGTGGCTGCGCGTGTGGTGCAGCCCGTCGCGGAGCGTCGATGTCGACGCTGGGGTGCTCTAGCATGAAACGCACCGCATTGAACAGGGAGCGTGGGCCGGAGAACGTACCTCGGGCCACCTGCCCTCGCGCGGAGGTCGGACGTTGACCGAGTCTGCGGCTGCGGGCCAGCGCGTCGCCGGTCGCCACCCGTTCTGGTTGATCGGCTGGGCGGCGCTGTGGATGGCGAGCGTGGGCAATGTGGCGCTGTGGCGCGAACTCGCGCAACTGCATCTGCTCGACGGCTGGGGCGGTTTGGCCCTGGGCGCCGGAATCGGCGTCCTGCTGGTTGCGCTGCTGGCGGCCCTGCTGGGGTTGCTGGCCTGGCGCACCACGCTCAAGCCGGCTCTGACCCTGTTGCTCGTCGGGTCGGCGCTCGGCACCCATTTCATGTTCACGTATCACGTCGTGCTCGACACCACGATGGTGACCAACGTGTTGCAAACCAACCCCGGTGAAGCGCGTGACTTGATGGGGCTGCGCTTCTTCGCCACCGTGCTGCTGTTGGGCCTGCTGCCCGCCGCATGGGTGTGGCGATCGCCGGTGCGCCCGTTGCGATGGACGCGCCGCGCCGCGCAGAACGTGGCGCTGGTGCTCGGTGCGCTGGTGCTTGCAGCGGCCGTGGTGCTGGCGTTGTTCCAACCGTTCTCCTCGGCGATGCGCAACCATCGTCATGTGCGCCACCTCGCCAACCCACTCAACATGGTGCACGCGCTCGGCCGGCTCGCGGCGCGCCCGCTGCAGCGTGACGAGTCGGTGCTGCTGGCGCTCGGCGAGGACGCGCAGCAGGGGCCGACCTACGCCATGCAGGCGCGCCCGCCTTTGCTGGTGCTGGTGGTGGGGGAAACCGCGCGCAGCGCCAATGTCGGATTGAACGGCTATGAACGGCCGACGACGCCGCTGCTTGCCGCACAGAAAGTGGTCAGCTTTCGCAATGCCTGGGCCTGCGGCACGAGCACGGCGGCGTCGCTGCCCTGCATGTTTTCACACCTGGGGCAAGGGGGGTTCGAGAGTCGCTCGACCAACTTCGAGAACCTGCTCGATGTGCTGCAGCACGCCGGCTTGGCGGTGCTGTGGCTGGACAACCAGTCTGGCTGCAAGGGCGTGTGCGCTCGAGTGACGGCGCAGTCGGCGGTCGTGCCAGGCGATCCGCTGTGCGCCGACGGTGAATGCTTCGACGAGATCATGCTGCGCGGTCTGGACCAGCGCATCGCCGCATTGGCGCCGCAGCAGCGCGCGCGTGGGGTGGTGCTGGTCATGCACCCGATGGGCAGCCACGGCCCGGCCTACCACAAGCGTTCACCCGTGGCATTCAAGCCATTCATGCCCGAGTGCGCGAGCAACGTGCTGTCCGATTGCAGCGCCCAGGAGCTGGTGAATGCCTACGACAACACGATTGCCTATACCGATCACTTTCTCGCATCGACCATTGCCTGGCTGAAGGCCCGCGACGGCACCTCCGATACGGCCCTGGTCTACGTTTCGGACCACGGTGAATCACTCGGCGAAAACAACCTCTACCTGCACGGCCTGCCTTACGCGATCGCGCCCGACGTGCAGAAACACGTGCCATGGATCACCTGGCTGTCGAACGGGTTCGAGCGCCGCTCGGGCACTACGATGGCGTGCCTGCGCGAACACGCCGATGTACGGGTCACGCACGACAATCTCTTTCACTCGATACTCGGCCTCATGGATGTGCGCACAAGTGCCTACCGGCGCGAACTCGACATGCATTCCGTTTGCTCGGTCCCTTGAGGCCGGTCTTGCGCGCGGGTTCGACACGGCTTGTCTGGCTGGCTCTCCTGGCGGCGCTGGTGTCGTCCGGCCCGGCATGGGCGCAGCCCGCAGCCGAGCCCCTGCCGACATTCGCGGATCTTGAAGCCGCTGGCGCCAGAGTCGGCGAGATCCGCATTCACCCGCGGCAGATCTTCGATACCGAAGACCCCAAGGAAGACAAGCTGCTGTTTCGCTGGGCGAACGCACTGCACATCCAGACCCGCACGGGTGTGATCGAACGCGCGGTGCTCTTCAAGACCGGTGAGCCGGTGTCGGTGCGCCTGATCGAGGAAACGGAACGCGTGCTGCGCAGCACCCGGTACCTCTACGACGTGCAGATCCGCCCGCTCGCCTACCGCGACGGCGTCGTGGATATCGGCGTCGAGACGCGTGACTCCTGGACGCTGGACCCGGGCGTGAGCGCGAGTCGCTCCGGCGGCGCCAACAGGAGCGGGTTCAAGCTCAACGAGTACAACCTGCTGGGCAGCGGCGTTGCGGTCAGCTTTGGCCGCTCGAACAGCATCGATCGTTCCAGCAACGAGTTCCAGATTTCCAATGAGCGCGCGTTCGGCGGCAGCACCTCGCTGGGTTACCTGCGGGCGCGCAACAGCGATGGTCAACGCGATGCGGTGTCGGTCGCGCACCCGTTCTACGCGCTGGATACGCCCTGGGCTGCCGGCGTGTCGGCTTCCAGGGACAACCGGGTCGACTCGCTCTACAACGCCGGCAACGT
>JANNKS010000175.1:0-2714 GCA_031396425.1 Rhizobacter sp.
CAGCGCGCTGAAGTTCCTGGGCCCGCCGTACGGCAAGTTCGCCGATCGGCTGCTCGGGTTCCTGACGCGCTAGACCGCGGAGCGCACGGCACTGCTGTAGGTCAGCGCTGACACGTCGACGCGCGTGCGTCCTACGACGTCGGGCGCGCGCAACTTCGACAATCGGACAGCTGCGCAACAGCGCCGTGTTCCACCTGGAGATTCGCATGATTCAACGCCCCGACAACCGCCCGAACACCCGCCCGAACACCCGCCCTGGCACCCGATTCACCATCGTCGGCCTGGCCGCCGCTGCATTGCTGATGAGTGGCTGCGCCAACATGAGTGAACGCGAACAGGGCACCGCCAAGGGTGCCGGGATCGGTGCAGTCGCGGGCGCCGTGGTGGGCGCGGCCACCGGCGGCAAGGCCGGTACCGGAGCCGTGGTCGGCGGCGCACTCGGCGCGATCGCCGGCAACCTGTGGTCCAAGCGCATGGAAGACAAGCGTGTCGCGATGGAACGTGCCACGCAAGGCACCGGCATCGACGTCGCGCGCACCACCAACAACGAACTCAAGGTCAACGTTCCCAGTGATTTTTCATTCGACGTCGGTCGTGCGGCAGTGAAGCCGGCGATGCATCCGGTGCTCGACCAGTTTGCGCAGGGGCTCGACCCGAACATGCGCGTGCGCATCGTGGGCCACACCGACAACACCGGCAGCGATGCCCTCAACAACCCCCTGTCGGTCGACCGGGCCAACAGCGTGCGCGACTACCTGGCGGCACGCGGTGTGTCACCCACGCGAGTCGAGACCGCCGGCCGAGGTGAGCAGCAACCCGTGGTTGACAACAGCACCGACGCCGGGCGCGCACAGAACCGTCGCGTCGAGATCTTCCTGCGCGAGACAGCCCAGGCTTCCTGAGGCGGCGCGCTGGTAAATCGGCTCGCGAGCGAGTAAAACATCATCCAGGTGCGGCACGTCTGTTGCGGCACTGAAGGAGGGGCATCATGCGTCGACGCATCTACTGGCTCTTGCCCGATCTGCGCAGCGCGCGCAAGACGATGAATCACCTGCTGCTGGCGCGCATCGAGAATCGGCACATCCACTTCCTGGCGCGCGACGGCGCCGACATGACCGGCCTGCACGAGGCGAACGTGCTGCAGTCCTCGGACCTGGTGCGCTCGGCCCAGTTCGGCCTGCTGCTCGGCGCCGCGCTCGGTGCGGCGGCCGGCGCGTTGCTGGCGGTCTCGCCCCTGGTCGGCGAACTGTCCAAGCCGGGCCTGGTGGCTGCTCTGGCTGCGCTCGGTTCGCTGTTCGGCGCCTGGGCGTCCAGCATGATCGGCATCTCGACGCCGAGCCGGCGCCTGCGGCGTTTCGACGATGCGATCAAGCGCGGCGAAATCCTGCTGATGATCGACGTGCCGCACCTGCGGGTCGACGAGATCGAGGCACTGCTGAGCACGCGGCACCCCGAGGCGCACAACGAAGGGCACGAGCCCGACATTCCGGCGTTTCCTTGACGCCCGGGTGCGCGGCACGACGCAGCAGTTGCCGTGAATGGCCCCGCGATGGATGCCGGCCTGATGCCGTGCGCGCCCCGGTGTGCACTGCCGGCTGTGCAGCCTAGGGTGTGGCCACCGGGGGGCAGGATCGGCTGTCGACGCGTCGCCACACCTGTGTCTGGCAGATGAACAAAACACAGCCGTCGACCACCAGGCGCGAGGGCGACTCGAGGCGCAACGAGCCAGAGTAGTCGCGCCCATCTTCTGGGTTGTAAAGGCGCCCGCCCTTCCAGAGGCCCGCCCTATCGGCGCGCATCTCTGCGATCACCTGGCGCCCAACCAGCGGGCTCTTGTCGGCGATGTCTCTGGGCGTCTCGTCCCAGAGCCAGACGATGCGGCCACACATCGCGTCACCGCAGGCGTCGATGCGAACCCGGGCGTTGAAGCCCGGGGTCCACCATTCGCCGGCCAGCGCCGAGGGCTTGGCCGGCTCGAGGTTTTGCGCACACAGGGTCTGTGCAGCCCAGGCGAGCACCGCGAAGACGCCGATCACGACGGTGCGCCTCATGCGGCACCTGCTGCGGCCGTTTCGCGCCACCGCGCGTCGCCTATGCGCAGGTATTCGGCATCTTCGGTGCCGCACCAGCGGTCCCACCAAGTGAAGTACAGGCCAAAATTGCCGCGGTTGTGCGCGTGGTGGAAATGGTGGTGGCTTACTGGCGTGAGGCAGCGCAGTGCGCCGCGCGGCGTCCAATGCCAGGGCAGCAGTTCGTGCGCACAATGGCCGATGGCATTGCGCACGATCATGTGGATCAGAAACAACGCGATCACGACGTCGTGCACCGGTACGACCAGTACGAAAAGTGGCAGGAAGGCCGCCTGGAAAGCTGCTTCAACCGGGTGAAAGCTGTAGGCGGCCCACGGCGTGGGGTGAACCGAGCGGTGATGCACCGCGTGCACACGTGCGAACAAGCGCGGGTGATGCAGCAGCCTGTGGGTTGCGTAGAAGTACGCGTCGTGGGCGACGATGATCAGCGCCAGGCTCGCCCACCACCAAGCCCACCCGCGCTCGGCTACCACGGTGTAGATGCGCACCGCGCCGTTCTGGGCCAGCAGCCACAACAACAGGCCGTTCGCTGCGAAGATGGCGACGGTGGACAGCGAGTAGCTGAACTCGCGCCGTTTCTGGCCCGGGCGCGGTTCACCCGACCCAATGCGGCGGTCGCGCAGG
>JANNKS010000210.1:0-3474 GCA_031396425.1 Rhizobacter sp.
GCGTGTGGCGAGCGAATCGCGCGCCGGCGTCGTAACGCACGATGCTGGTGGCGCGCGCCACTTCGCCGCCGATGCGGTCGAGGCGATGGCGATGCACGCCGGGTTCGGGCGAGGGCACCCAGTTATCGGCATCAGCACGGCCCTCGTGCGCTGGGCGCCCGACACGCGCTTCAACAGCCACACGCACCCCGGCGGCGAGGAGATCCTGGTGCTGCAGGGCCTGTTCCGCGACGAGCAAGGCGAGTACCCGGCCGGCACCTGGCTGCGCAGCCCGCGCTGGAGCCGGCACACCCCGTTCACCGGGGCCGAGGGCGCGCTGATCTATGTGAAGGTGGGGCACCTGGGGGCGAGGTTCCTGATGCCGCGGGCCGCTTGAGCGCCCCCGGGGCGGCCTGCCATCGTCGGGCCGTCAGGCCTGAGCGCTCGACACTGAGTGCGTGTCGGTGAGTGCGTGTCGGCACAGGTTGGCTACACTGACGCGTATGCATCCGCTGATCGAAGCCCACCGCGTCGAACTGCTCGCCCTGGCACGCAGGCGCGGCGTCACGGATGTTCGGGTTTTTGGCTCGATGAGCCGTGGCGACGGCAGCGACGACAGTGACGTTGATCTTCTGGTGACCCTGGCTCCGGGGACCAGCGCGCTCGCCCTGGGTGGCCTTTTGTTGGATGCGCAGGAACTGCTGGGCCGCCGTGTGGATGTCGTCACCGAAGCAAGCTTGCACCATGCGCTGCGCGATCGCGTGATGGCAAGCGCCGTGCCGCTGTGAATCCAGGCCCGGAGGCAGACCGGGTGCTGCTGGCGCACGAGGGCGCGCTGATCTATGTGAAGGTGCGGCACCTCGGAGCGAGGTTCCTGGCGCCGCAGGCAGCTTGAGTGCAGGCGGCTTGCCGCCCGGCGGTTGAGCAGGTTGAGCAAGGTCGCCGAATGACGCGCCTACGCCAAGTGGGTGTCGGGCTGGTCGTGCCACGCCTCGATGACTTGATCGAGGCCGCTGCCATGGGGGCTGAAGCTCGGCCTCCATCCCGGCACGCGCGGCGACGCTGCACGAGTCGGCATCGCCAGGGCGGTCTGCTGCATGTGCTCCTCGGCAATGATGGCCCGGGCGAACAAGCGCGAGGGCAGGGGCAGGTGCAACGGCCGCGACCGCCCGACGCGGTGCGCGAACGCATCCATGAACCGCTCGAACGAGACGGCGTGCCCGTCGGTGGCGTAGTAGGTCTTGCCTGCGTTCTTCGCCCGGGCAGCGGCACGCAGCGCGGCCGCGGCGTCCCAGAGGTGAATGTGGTGCTGAAGCGCGTCGCTTTCGCCTGACCAATACGGTCGGCCGAGCCGAAACGCCGTGCGATAGGCACGCAGATCGGCACTCTCCGGACCGTACAGATAGCCCAGGCGCACGACGCAAGCAGGCAGCTGACTCTGCAACACCAGCGCCTCGCATTCGAGGATGGCATCGATGCAAGATTGCAGCGGCTGCCGGATCGCCGCAGAGCCCTCGACGGCCCGAACGAACGCAAAGCTGGCGTGTACGAACATCGATGTGTTGGCCGCGCCCGCGGCGCGCAGCGCGCGCTGCGTTGCACTGCGCATCGTGCGCGGAAAATCCTTCCACGCGTGCCCGTCGTTCAGTAGCGTATTGGCCTGCTGACCGAACAGCTTGATGTGGGCCGAGACACCTTGAATGCGCGACGAAGTTCGCTTCAGAACGCCGCCAAGTTCCAGTTGCACGCCGGTGATGGACAGGGTCATTCGATTTGTCTCGACTCGAACTGCAGCGCAACCGAAGAACGGATTCGCTCCACGCCGAATATAGCGGGCCGGGCCGTACAGGCTCCGCACGTGCAGCCGTGTCGGCACGCAGTTGCACCCTGCGTTGAGGCTCGGTCGATTCGCAGGCCAGCCTTGTTCTCTTGCAAGGCATCTTTCTTCAGTTCAACGCCGAATCCGCCCGCAAAGTCTCCACCGCCAAGTCGATGAAGCTGCGCACCTTCTGCGTCGCGCGCCGGCCCTCGTGGTGCACCACGTGCACCGGCACCGGCGCGGGCTCGAATGCTTCGAGCACGATCTGCAAGGCGCCGGTCTGCAGGTGCGCGGCGACCTGGTAGCTCAGCAGCCGGGTGATGCCCAGGCCCGCCACCGCGGCGGCGATGGCCGAGTCGTTGCTGGTGGTGCGCATGCGCGCATGCAGCCGCTGCAGCAGCGGATTGCCGCCGTCGTTGAAACGCCATTCCGGCACCGGCGTGACGCCCGACGCGAAGACGATGCAGTGCTCGGCCAGCGCCTCGGGCCGCGGCGGCATGCCGTGCGCTTTCAGGTAGGCCGGTGAGGCCACCAGGACCCGGCGCACGCGGCCCACACGCGTGGCCTGCAGCGTCGAGTCGGGCAACTCGCCGATGCGCACCGCCACGTCGATGCCTTCTTCGACAACGTTCACGACGCGGTCCAGGAACAGGCACTGCGCGTCGACCTCGGGGAAGCGCTGCAGGTAGTTGACCAGGATCGGCGTCACGTAGAGGTGGCCGAACAGCACCGGCGCGGTCAGCGTCAGCGTGCCGCGCGGCGCGGCGTTGGTGCCGGTGGCCGCCGTCTCGGCCTCTTCGATGTCGCCCAGGATGCGGCGGCAGTCGTCGGCAAAGCGCGCGCCGGCATCGGTGACGCGCACCACGCGCGTCGTGCGCGTCAGCAGGCGCAGGCCCAGGCGCTCTTCCAGTTCAGCCACCGCCCGCGTCACCACCGGTGGCGACAGGTTGAGCTTGCGCGCTGCGCTGGCAAAACCGCCGCTGTCGACGACGGCGACGAAGGTCGTCATGGCTTGCAAGCGGTCCATATTGTTTCGTCCCTGGGAATGCTGAATTGGTCTGGCCGCTGATTCTCGCCGCGCGAGCGATGGGCGACAGTCTGGGGTCCACCCGCAAGGGCGGCGCCCCGACGACCATCCTCGCCAGAGCGACCTGGACCTGCGAGCTTCACACCCGCCAAAACCATGAACACAGAACGAACCCTCCAGACCGACGTCGCCATCATCGGCGCCGGCACCGCCGGCATGTCGGCCTACCGCGCTGCGCTGGCCAACACGTCCAAGGTGCTGGTCATCGAAAGCGGTGTCTACGGCACCACCTGTGCGCGGGTGGGTTGCATGCCCAGCAAGCTGTTGATTGCCGCAGCGGAGGCTGCCTACACGGTTGCGCACGCCGCGCGCTTCGGCGTGCACGGCGGGCCGCTGCGGGTGGACGGCCGGGCCGTGATGGCACGTGTGCGCAGCGAGCGCAACCGCTTTGTCGGCTTTGTGCTCGACGCGGTGAACCACTGGCCCGAAGAGCACCGGCTGCAAGGCCCAATACTGTTCAGATAGATAAACTTCGCAGATAATCCGTTTCCGTCGAGACTTCGATGGGGGCGGACGATGGCGAGAACCCGCAAGGCACTGCCGGCGAGAGTTGACGTTGCACATCTGATCAGCGCCGGAGTGCTGGCCA
>JANNKS010000117.1:0-2357 GCA_031396425.1 Rhizobacter sp.
CGGTGTGCAACACCTGTTGGATCTCGGCTGGCGTGCTGGCCAGGCGCAGGGTCGGGTTCAAACCCTGCGCCAGGTAGGTCGTCTGCGCCATGGCGAGCAGCGCCATGTTGTGCGCCGGCAGGTCGTCGATGTGCCAAAACGACTGTGCGCGCCGCACTTCGTCGGCAAAGCTGCCGCCGCCGCATACGATCGTGACGCGACCGCCGCCCAGTTGCCCGAGCAGGTCCAGCCACTCGGGCAGGAGCGGGTCGGCGTTCAGGCTGCCGCCGAGCTTGACGACCCACATCAGCGCTGCTCCCGGGCAAACAGCGCGGCGACCGCGACGCTGGGCGCGCACACCTGGGCCCAACCGGTGGTCCCCTCAGGCGCGGCGGCTGCGATGCGCGCCACGTCGCTGGCATAGCCCAGGCAGCGCCAGCCCGCGGGCAGCAGCATGGGGACGAGGAAGGCGCCGCAGCCGGCGGCCACCAGCGTTGCGGGTTGGGTCAGTCTGTGGGTCGCCAGAACGCGTTCGAGCTGTTCGCGCAGCGCGTCGAGTTGACGGCTGCGCCAGGTGCGCGCAAACGCCAGCCATTGCGCGGGCGTGCCGTCGCGTGCATCGAGGCCGATCATGCGCGCCAGCCTCGTGTGTGTCGCCGGCTCGTCCTTCGCGGCACCGTCGGCGCTCGGGTGCTGGTCATGGGCCGGGTTCAATTCACCGGTGAGGCGGTACACATCGGCGGTGGTCGCAAAGAATTCGTTCATCACGTTCAAAGTGCGGTCGCGCCAGGCGATGCGTTGCGCCAGCGCACACAGCGGCGTGCGCACCACCCCCTGGTAAACCAGTTCGTTGTGTTCGAGGCGCTGTGCATCGCTGCGGCTGGCGCTGAGCACCCGGCCATCGCGAAACGCGACCAGGTCGGTGGTGGTGCTGCCGATGTCCACCAGCACGCCGCTGCGCGGCGCCAGTGCCTGCGCGGCGTGGCGCGCGGTGGCGAGCCAGTTCGCCGAAGCGACGTTGCGCCACTGTGCACCGGCTTGCTGCACATCGCACCACGGGGCGTCACCGGCGAAGAACCGAGGTGCGGGCAGCGCGTTGCCCAGCAGCGTGGCGATGCGGCGCACGCCGTCTTCACGGTGCGCAAACAGGTCGACCATCTCGCCCGTCATCGTCACCGCCTGGGTGCATGTGTCCAGATCGGGCCAGCGGGCGCGCGCCGACTGCACGGCGGCATCGAGGTGTTGCATGCCCTGCCACAGCGGGCAAGGCCATTGCGCGACACTGCACACCTCGCCCTTCGCGAGCCGAGCCACTTTGACGTGGGCCCCGCCAATGTCCCAGCCCATCACCTCGGCTTCAGGCATCGCTCGTCCTGGCGGGCAGCGCGTGCAACCTGAGATACTCGCGCTCGCTTCTGTCCACCCTTCCTGCCCTGTGCCCCATCGCGCCCCTTGCCGTGCAGCTCATTCCTGTCCTTGATCTGATGCGCGGCAAGGTGGTGCGCGCGGTGCGCGGCGACCGCCAGGCATACCGCCCGATCGTCTCCAGCCTGTGCGCCGGCAGTGACCCGGTGAGCATGGCGCGCACGCTGTGTGAACATTGCGCGTCGAGCCGCCTGTATGCCGCCGATCTGGACGCACTCACGGGCGGTGCTGCGCAGGTGAATGTATTGCACGCCATCCTCCAGGCGTTGCCGGCCGTCGAAGTCTGGGTCGACGCCGGTTTCGCCGATGCGGCCGCCGCGCACGCGCTGTGCTTGGCGCTGGGCGAACATGGTGACCGGATCGTGCCCGTGTTCGGCAGCGAATCGCTGCGTTCCAGCGCGGCCCTGAGGGAATGTTTTGCGCCGCCAGCGCTCGGCGTGCTGTCGCTCGACCGGCGTGACGGCCGCGCGCTCGACTTGGCCGGCTGCTGGGAGCTGCCCCAGTATTGGCCGCAGCGCGTGATCGTGATGACGCTCGAGCGCGTCGGCGCCGATGCCGGCCCGGACCTGGCAACGTTGAGCGACGTTCGCGCGCGCGCGCCGAACACGCGCCTGATCGGCGCGGGCGGAATTCGCCACGCGCTGGACCTGGACGCGGCGCGCCACGCGGGGGCGTGGGGCTGGCTCGTCGCGAGTGCGCTGCACGACGGCCGGCTGCCACCGGTGCGGCGAGGCCCTGAGCAGCGGGCTGACAGGTGATTCGGCATGCGGGCAACCCCATCACGATTCGTGCCACCACCCGGAGTTGGCGTTCCAGCCCCTGCGAGCCCTCGCAGCGCTCGGAAGCGCGACACAGTGTGGCAGCTTTGGTTGCCACTCCGTCCGCTGCCCCGCAGCTTGCGGCGAATCATGTGACTGGCATAGCGCTTGCGTCGTGGGGCTGAGATGACGCCG
>JANNKS010000264.1:0-5045 GCA_031396425.1 Rhizobacter sp.
CCGGCCGCAGGCCCTCGAGCAGGTCGGTGCGAAATCCCGCCCGTTGCTCCAGGCGTGACAGAACACGCCGATCCGCGGACGTCGACATGCGCTCGGCGGTCGTCCGGCGCAACGCCCACGGCAAGACGCGAACCCCTACGCCAGCCCGCCGACATGTTCGACTTCTGGGTCGGCGACTGGAACGTGACCTGGAAGAACGCCGACGGCAGCGCCGGCAAGGCGCGCAATCGGGTCCGAAAAATCCTCGATGGCCAGGTGATCGAAGAACAGTTCGAAGAAGACGCCGGCGATGCGCCGCCGCTGCTGCGCGGCCGGTCACTGTCGGTGTGGCACAAGGCCAGCGGCACCTGGCGCCAGGCCTGGGCCGACAACCAGGGCGGCTTCTTCGCCTTCACCGCGCAGACCGACGGCGACAGGCGCATCTTCGCCACCGACTGGCAAACCGATGGCGAAAAACAGCGCGGCCAGCGCATGGTGTTCTACGCCATCGAACGCAACAGTTTCAGCTGGGACTGGGAAGGCAGCAGCGACGGTGGGCGCAGCTGGGCGCTGCTGTGGCGGCTCGAGTATCGGCGCGTGGTCGGCGCCCCGTAGGCGCGCCGACCCTTCATGCGGCCGCTGACGCTGCCTGCAACTGGCCGGGCCGCAGCACACCGTCGGCGAGGAACGCGCGACGGCACGGGTCGCCCGTGCTCGTGTTCCGCTTTGCGGCGCATGTCTTCGAGCGAGCACGCTGAATCGGCGCGGGCGCGGCTGCAGTGAGGGCCTACTTGGCACGCATGCGGTTGTTCTTTGGCTGGTGCTCGAGCTCGCACAGCCCGAGTTCTTCCATCAGCGGCGGCACGTAGACGCCAAAGCGCCCGCGCAGGCCCTTTTTGAGCCCGTACCACCCCCCCACGGGGTTGGCCGGCGAGCGCGCCCAGGCTTCCACGCTGCCCTCCTTGGCGGGCTTCTGTTCGTCCGCACCTCCCAGGTCCACCCAGTCTCCATGCGCCTTGAGCATCGCGTGAAGGTCGGCGATGCAGCGTGCGTCGTAGTGCAGAACCGTCGTCCCGACGGTGCACACCAGGATGCGCACACCGTCTTTCTCTTCGACGTGCATCGTGTAGGGCGACGTGCCAGGCGGCGTCTTCAGTGTCCACGGATCGTTCCGGTCGCGGTTCGGCAGAGTCATGTTTGTCCTCGTGTGAGGTTGAAGCAGGATTTACATCGCATGGCGCAACAGGATCACCGCGACGGCGTTGATCGCGATCCATGCCACTGTAGAGGCCACGGTTCGCGCCATGAACTGCCCGAAGCCGCCGCACCAGGCCCAACACCCAACCCCCTCGCGTCGAACGCCCGCGTCACCCCTGCCGCATACCGCGAACGTCACGGTGTCGAAGGTTCGACGATACTGGAACCGGGCGCACTTCCGCCCTCGCAACGAGGTCACCATGCGATTTTTCGTAGCGCGGATGGTCAACGAATCAGCCGCCCATGCGGCATGCGCATGGCTCGACGTGCACCCGGGCAAGGCGGCGCGTTGAATCCATGACGAGACCGGCGCGTCGCATGCTGCTCACGTTTTCGGCGCTGGCCGCGGTGCTGGCCGCGCTGCTGGCGTTCGCCGCCATCCACGCGACCGCGACGCTGAATGCCATCGCCTCCATCAACTCCCGTCGCGTCGACGCGGCGGTGCCCTACGGGCCGCTGCAGCGCCAGCGTCTCGACGTCTACAAGCCTTCGTCCGCTGCACCTGCGGGCGGTTTTCCGCTCGTCGTGTTCTTCTACGGTGGCTCGTGGAATCGCGGCGAGCGCGCCGACTACCAATTCGTCGGCGAGGCGCTCGCGTCGCGCGGCGCGATCGCGCTGCTTGCCGACTACCGGCTCTATCCCGAGGTGCGCTACCCCGACTTCCTGAGCGACTGCGCGCTCGCGCTGGCTTACGGCCTGCGCGAAGCGGCGCGCCTGGGCGGCGACCCGCAACGCGTGTTCGTGATGGGCCACAGCGCAGGCGCCTACAACGCCGCGATGCTGGCGCTGGACGCCAACCGCCTCGCGCCCACCGGCCATTCACCCAACGAGCTCGCCGGCTGGATCGGACTGGCCGGGCCGTACGACTTCCTGCCGATGAAGAACCCCGACACCCGGCCGGTGTTCTTTCATCCGAACTACCCGCCGGGAACGCAACCGATTGACTACGCGTCGAAACGAACGCCGCGCAGCTTTCTGGGTGCCGCCGCCGAAGACAGCTTCGTCAACCCGCAGCGCAACACGGTCGGGCTGGCGAGCCGGCTGCGCGAGGCGGGGGCCGCCGTCGAGATGAAGCTGTACCCGCGGGTGAACCACCTGACCCTGGTTGCCGCGCTCGCCTGGCCGATGGCCTGGCTGGCGCCGGTGCTGGATGACGTGGTGGACTTCATCAATGCGGATCCGTCGTCGCCGCGCTGACGGCGCGCGGCGGCTCGCCCTCGACCGCCGGCGTCGCGCCGATTCTCGCCAACGGCAGTTGCACCTGAAGGCTGCTTTCCTGGTCATCACCCAGCAGCGCCAGGGTGGCGCCAAACCGGGCCAACAGCGAAGCCGCCAGTGACAGTGAACCGTTGCCTGGATGGCCCGGCAACGGTTGCGCCATCGTTTCGGCGGCGCGGGCGGGGCGTTGCGCACCGGACAGATCGATCGTCACGGTTTCCGGGTCCCAGCGCAGCGCAACGAACACGCTGTGCGGCGGCGTTCGCGCGCAATGTTTGAACATCAGCGCAAAGGCATCGAACAGCGAGCGGTCTTCGACGATCTGCGGCGCCGCAGGCGCAATCGCTTCGAACAGCACGGTCACGCGCGGGTCCAGCAACTCGCATTCACGCGCCACCGCGAACAGCATCGCATCGACGCCACGCCGGCTGCCGCTCTCGCCGCGCGTCTGGCCGACCGACGCGAGCAGCGCCGACAGGCTGTTCTTGCAGGCCTGCACCTGCTGTTCGAGCATGCCGAGTGCTTCGCCGCGATCGACCGGCGGCAGCCGCCCCTGGCGCAACTCCTGGATCAGTACCGCGATCGTCGCCAGCGGCGAGCCCAGCGCGTCGGCGGCCTTGGCCGCCACCGAACCCACGGCCTCGGCGCCGCGCGCCGTCAAGGCCTCTTCATGGGCACGCGCGACGGCGCGCTCATGCGCACGCGACAGTCGCGCCACGGCATAGGCAAGGTAGGTGAGGATGCCCATCAAGGCGAGATCGCTGGCCTGGTGCACTGCGTCGCTGTAGGGCGGCACGTCGGCATGAAATCGGTTCAACAGCAACAGACACGCGGCCGTGGTGGATGCAAACGCCAGCAAGCGGTGCCAGGAGAGCGCATAAGCCGCCAGCGTCAGCGGCACCAGGTAGAACAAGATGAACGGATTGGCGACGCCGCCGATCTCGTGGAGTACATAGGTCAGCAAGACCAGGTCGCCCAGGAGCTGGTAGAGGAGCATCGCCTCGGACGGCGGGGCGCTGCGCTTGAGGGCCGACTGCACGAAAAAGCCCAGCGCGCCGATCACCAGCAGCACCAGGCTCACGCGCAGCAACGGAAAGTCGGCGAGTCTGGCGCCCCAGATCAACAGCGCGGCGATGCCGGTGCCCGCCATCAGCAAGCGTGCGATCACGAGCAGCGCCAGCAGGCGACGATTCAGCGCGCCTTGGCGGTTCGGGTCGATCAGGTCACCGCGCCGGCGCGCCTTCGTGCTGCCCAAGAGGGCGCGCCAGGATCGCGTACCTGCGCCAGCCGCGCGCGCATCGGGCGCGTCGGCGGATCGGTCGCGGCGGTCAATCAAAGGCACAGCATGCCCTGGGTCGAATTCAGCATGGCACAGGTTTCCCCCACGCTGTGGTCACGGCGGGCGCCCCGGGATGGCAGCGGCTTTCGCCAGCGACGCTGGATGGCACAGGCCAGCGGACTCCAACCGCGGCACCGGCCTGCACTCTAGCGCTGCAGCCTGCCGCTGCCAAGCGCCTGGAATTCTGTCGCGCGGCTTCGACCAGGTTTTGAGGTCGCGCAAGATCCATCGCGGCACGCGAAGCGCGTGCGCAATGACGCCCGGTGACACGCAGCGGTGCGACATGATGTCGCAGCACGTCGGTGTACAGCAACCGCGACTTAAGCCTGGCGCTTCGTCAACGCCGCCGGCGCGAGCGCCTTGCGGGCGTGTTTTCGCAGGTCAGCGTCGGTGTCGCGAGGGCGCTCGAAGCGCATCCCCAAGTCTTAAGACTTGGGCAATCCAGCGCCAACCAGGCGCGGAGCATTTCTGATCAGGATCAACCCCGCGCCCATTTACGTTCAGTAACTTCGCGGCGTGTTCATTGCATCGACGGGCGCAACGCAGCGGCGGCGCCGGCGATGCTGGAACACGGGGCGAGCGCCGCATCGTTGCACGGCGATCGACTTCGGGCATCGATCGCAACGATCAACTTCCGGATGGAGGACACCAATGTTCAATCGAAGAAGTTTCCTCAGCTACACCGGCGGCACGACGCTGACGCTGTTCGCGTACAACAAGTTCGGGGTGAAGGAGGCGATGGCGGCGATCCCGGGCGGGACGCTGGACCCCAACAGCGTACCCAAGTACGTGACGCCGATGCTCATCCCGCCGCAGATGCCGAGGGCCGGCATACGTTTCGAGGGCGGACGACTGATCGACTACTACGAGATCGCGGTTCGGCAGTTCCAGCAGCAGATCCTGCCGGAAACCAACTTGACCGGCGCGCCCCTGCGTAAGACCACCGTCTGGTCCTACGGCCCGGCCAAGGCACTGAGTCCGCTGGCGCCGATGATCTTCAACGCTCCCTCGCTCACGATCGAAGCCAACGTGGGAATCCCGGTTCGCATCAAGTGGATCAATGACCTGAAGGACGCGAACGGCAACTTCCTGCCGCACCTACTGCCAATCGACCCGACGCTGCACTGGGCCAATCCGCCGGGCGGCACCACTGGGCGCGACACTCGGCCGACCTTCACGTCGACACCGGGCCCATACACAGGGCCTGTGCCGATGATTCCGCACGTGCACGGCGCGATCGGCGTCGGCGACG
>JANNKS010000273.1:0-2424 GCA_031396425.1 Rhizobacter sp.
GCCGCGCGTTGTCTCGCGATGCTCGTTCCACACGGCTTCGGGCGAGTCGTATGCGAAGCCGCTGGCGCGGCCCGGCCGCAGACGCGCTTCGAGCCGCTGCGCGAAGTCGGCGGCGATGCGCCAGTCGTCGCGCGCTTCGCCGACCGCCGGCATGGCGGCGCGCACCCGGCTGATGCGGCGCTCGCTGTTCGTCACGGTGCCGTCCTTCTCGCCCCAGGTGGTGGCGGGCAACAGCAGGTCGGCATAGGCGCAGGTGGCGGTGGTGGCATACGCCTCTTGCACGACGACGAACTCGCAGCGCTGCAACGCGCGCCGCACGGTCGACTGGTCGGGCATCGACTGGGCCGGGTTGGTGCAGGCGATCCACAGCGCGCGGATCTCTCCGTCGGCGGCGGCCTGGAACATCTCGACCGCGCTCTTGCCCGGCTTCGAAGGCACGGCCGCCTCGCAGCCCGCCAGGCCCCACAGCGCCGCCACCTCGGCGCGGTGGCGCGGGTTGGCCAGGTCTCGGTGCGCACTGAGAAGGTTGGCCAGCCCGCCCACCTCGCGCCCGCCCATCGCATTGGGCTGGCCGGTGAGCGAGAACGGCCCGGCGCCCGGCTTGCCGATCTGGCCGGTCGCCAGGTGCAGGTTGATGAGCGCGGTGTTCTTGTCGGTGCCGCTGCTGCTCTGGTTCAGGCCCTGGCAGTAGAGCGACAGCGTCGGCGCGCGGCGTGATGCATCGCCTTCAACGCTGCCCGCAAACCAGCGCGCCGCCTGCACGACATCGTCTTCCTTCAGCCCGCAGACCTGCGCCACATGCCTTGGCGTGAACTCGCGCACCCGATCGCGCAGCGCCTCGAAGCCGGTCGTGTGCGCGGCGATGAAGGCGGTGTCGGTGAGCCCCTCCCACATCATCACGTGCAGCAGGCCGTGGCACAGCGCCACGTCGGTGCCGGGCAAGAGCGGCAGGTGCAGGTCGGCCACGTCGGCGGTTTCGGTGCGGCGCGGGTCGGCGACGATCAGCTTCATGGTCGGGTTGGCGGCGCGCGCGTCTTCGAGCCGGCGGAACAGCACCGGGTGCGCCCAGGCCATGTTCGAGCCGGTGATGAAGACCGTCTGCGCCAGGCCGATGTCGTCGTAGCAGTTCGGCGGCGCGTCGGCGCCGAGCGAGGCCTTGTAGCCGGCCACCGCGCTGCTCATGCACAGGCGCGAATTGGTGTCGACGTTGTTGGTGCCGACCAGGCCTTTGGCGAGCTTGTTGAAGACGTAGTAGTCCTCGGTCAGCAACTGGCCTGAGAGGTAGAAACCGACCGCGTCCGGCCCATGCTGTTCGATCATCGACGCGAAGCGTTCTGCCGCGTCGCCCAGCGCGTCGTCCCAGCCCACGGCTTGCGGTGCCGCGCCGCGCGTGGCACGCCGCATTGGTTGCAGCAACCGCGTCTGCAGCGTGATCTCGCTCGCGGCCGTCAGGTGCAGCGTGCTGCCCTTGCTGCACAGGCGCCCGAAGTTCGCCGGGTGATCGGGGTCGCCGCGCACGCCGGTGATCTGCGTTCCCTGCGATTCGACGATGACGCCGCACCCGACCCCGCAATAGGGGCAGGTCGACTTTGTTTCGCGCGGCGCAGGAGCGATTGGAATCACGCCGTCGCCTTCGCCTGTTCGACAACGGTGATCGGTGCGGTCAGGGCCAGAGTGGCCAGCTCATCGGCGTCGAGGTACACCTGCTCGTGTTCGACCTTGACCTTGAAGCTCACGGTGCAGCCTTCATCCGGCGCCTTCGCGCAACCGTCATGCAGCTGGATCGTCCAGTTGTGCAGCGGGCAGGCCACGTTGTGGCCGAACACGATGCCCTGGCTCAGCGGCCCGCCCTTGTGCGGGCAGCGGTCGAGCAACGCGAACACATGATCGTCTGCGGCGCGGAACAGTGCCACGTCACCACCCTGCGCGCGATGCACGCGGCGCGAGCCGAGCGAGATGATGTCGTCGAGCTTGCAGATCACTTTCCAGTTCATGGCGTCGTCCTCAGACGGTCAACGGCGTGAACTGGCGCGTGTCCACCGCCGCCTTGTCGAACTCGAACCACGGGTCCGGCTCGCCGTCCAGCGAGAACTGCAGCCGCTCCCACAAGGCCTTGCGTCCGTCGGTGTCGTCGAGGATCTTCTTCTTCACGTGATCGAGACCGACGCGCGACACGTAATGCACCGTGCGCTCCAGGTACCAGCCTTCTTCGCGGTAGAGCTGGCAGAACGCGCCGGTGTACTCCAGCACCTCGGCGGGGGTCTTCAGCTTGACGAAGAAGTGCGCCACTTCGGTCTTGATGCCGCCGTTGCCGGCCACGTACATCTCCCAGCCCGAGTCGACGCCGATGATGCCGACGTCCTTGATGCCCGCCTCAGCGCAATTGCGCGGGCAGCCGCTGACGGCGAACTTGACCTTGTGCGG
>JANNKS010000280.1:0-3180 GCA_031396425.1 Rhizobacter sp.
GCGTTGATGCGCCGCACCGCCTGCGCATCGACCACGCGCTGCCCGCCAATCGGGTCGACGCCGGCATTGGCCAGAAAGAGGCCAGCGCGGGCCAGTTGCACGCAGTTCATGCGCAAGGCGCACTGGTTGAAGTAGGTCTCCAGCACGCAGTCCACCGGGTTCGTGATGTTGCCGAAGGCGCGCATGAAGTTGGCCAGGCTGGCATTGCGATAACCGGTTTCGGCCTCCGACTGTGCGACCTCGGCGTCTATCGTCACGCCTGAGTCGCCGGCCAGCGCGCGCAGCGTGCCCAGGATCTCGGCGATGGTGGCTTGCGGCCCGCGGCCGGCCAGCAGGGCATCAGTTACGACGATGGCCCCGGCGTTGATCAAGGGGTTGCGCGGGATGCCGTGTTCGCGCTCGAGCTGGACGATCGAGTTGAACGGCGAGCCGGAGGGCTCGCGCCCGACGCGCTGCCACAGCGTGTCGCCCAGGCGCCCCAGCGCCAGGGTCAGCGTGAATACCTTGGAAACACTCTGGATGGAGAACGGCACGCCGCAATCGCCGACCGACGCGGTTTCGCCTTCGCAAGTGACGATCGCCAGCCCGAACTGGCAGGGGTCGACGCGGGCCAGGGCGGGGATGTAGTCGGCAACGCGGCCCTGGCCGAAGTGGGGCTGGATGTCTTCGTGGACGCGCGCCACGAGTTCGGCCAGGTTTGGATCGTTCGACATTCGGCATGATGCTTGTAATGGGCAGGGCTGCAGTTTCGACTGCAGCAGCGAAGTGCCGGGGAAGGCCCAAGCCCGGGCCAGCGGATTCTGGAGGAACGAGTGACCTACTGTCTTGGAATTCTGCTCCCCGAAGGCCTGGTGCTGGCATCCGATTCGCGCTCGAACGCGGGCGTGGACCAGGTGGCGCTGGTCAAGAAGCTGGCCCTGTTCGAGGTTCCCGGCCAACGGGTGGTCGTCGTTCTGTCGGCGGGCAACCTGGCCACGACCCAGGCGGTGGTGACCGCCCTGCGCGAGGCGGCGGGCAACGGCCGCTACGGGCACGACCTGCACGCCGCGCGCACGATGCACGACGTGGCGATGCTGGTGGGCGGCAAGCTGCGCGAGGTCATCGCCCGAGACGGCAGCTTCGTGCAGCCCTACGGCGACCCGAACGGCACCTTTCTTGTCGGCGGCCAGATTGCCAGTGAGCCGCCGCGCCTGTTTCACATCTACTCGGCCGGGAATTTCGTCGAGGCTTCGGACCGCTCGCGCTTTCTGCAGCTGGGTGAGACGAAGTACGGCAAACCCATTCTCGACCGGGCACTGAACGACGCGACGAGCCTCGACGAAGCGGCCAAGCTGTCGCTGCTGTCCTTCGACGCGACGATGCGCAGCAACCTCTCGGTCGACGCGCCCATCGATCTGTTGCGATACCGCGCCGACAGCTTCTCGGCACGCAACTTCGCGACACTGGAAAAGGACGACCCCTACTGGATGGCATTGCGCAAACACTATGCCGAAGGGCTTTCCAGTCTGGTGGCGAGCATCCCGCCCCCGCCCAACCGGGCCTGACTTCCGAGCCGGGCCGAGCGCCCGACCCGGCCGCTGAAGGCGCAGCACCGCCACTTCAACAACAAGCTTCGACCAGGAGAGCCCATGAACAAGACCGCCGTCGCACGCTTCGAAGATCTCCCGGACCGACAGCCCGCGCACGCGCTCGTCGAGGGTGTCGATCTCGTCGTCGTGCGCTTCGACGATGCCGTCTCGGTCCTGTACGGCCGCTGCCTGCACCGGGGCGCGCTGATGGCCGACGGCCGCGTCGAAGGCGAGAACCTCATCTGCGGCGTTCACGACTGGGACTACCGGCTCGACAGCGGCATCTCGGCGTATGACCATGCCGAAGCGTTGCAGAAGTTCACCGCTTGGGTCGACGAGGGCCAGGTCTGGGTCGATGCCGACGAGGTGGCCGCCTGGGGGGTCCAACATCCGCAGCCCTTCAACCGCACGATCTACCTCGGTCAGTACGCCGACACCGGCCACGGCACCGCCGAGGAGCCGCACAACGCGTTGATCCAGCGCTACGCTCGGGACGGCCTGTCCAAGACGGGCCACCATGGCGCCGTGGAGGCGATGGGCGTGCCCCGCGACCAGTTGCCGACCTGGGACGACATCCAGATCCTGCCCGCCCAACTGCACCGGCCACCGCTGCTGGACGAGCACACCGTCGGTACCGACGTGCTGGTCGGGCCGCGTGCGAAGAAGCCGCTGCGGTTGGCGATTCCCCTGATCGTTTCCGACATGAGCTTCGGCGCGCTGTCGGCGTCGGCCAAGGTCGCGCTGGCGCAGGGCGCCGAAATCGCGGGCACCGGCATCTGCTCGGGCGAAGGCGGGGTGCTGCCCGAGGAGCAGCAAGCCAACTCGCGCTACTTCTACCAGTTCGCCTCGGCGCGCTTTGGCTTCGCCTGGGAGAAGGTGGGCGCGTCTCAGGCGTTCCACTTCAAGGGTGGGCAGGGCGCCAAGACCGGCACCGGCGGCCACCTGCCGGGCCCCAAGGTGAGTGCACGGATCGCTGCCGTGCGCGGCCTGAAGGTGGGTGAGCCCGCGATCTCGCCTGCCCGCTTCCCCGACTGGACCGAGCCGCGTCAGATGCGAGAGTTCGCGGCCGAAGTGCGTGAGCGCACCGGCGGCATCCCTGTGGGCTACAAGCTTTCGGCGCAGCACATCGAGAAGGACATCGATGCAGCGCTGGAGGTGGGTGTCGACTACATCATCCTGGACGGCCGCGGCGGCGCCACCGGTGCAGCGCCGATCCTGTTTCGCGACAACATCTCGGTGCCGACGATCCCGGCGCTGGCCCGCGCGCGGCGTCACCTCGATCGGTCTGGCAGCGGCGACGTCACCTTGATCATCACCGGTGGCCTGCGCACGCCGGCCGATTTCGTCAAGGCGCTGGCGTTGGGCGCGGACGCCATTGCGCTGTCCAACGCCGCGTTGCAGGCCATCGGCTGCATCGCCATGCGCGCCTGCCACACCAACAACTGTCCTGTAGGCATCGCCACGCAGAAGCCGCACCTGGTGGCGCGCCTGGCCGTGGACAAATCGGCGCGCCAACTGGCCAATTTCTTTGAGGCTTCGGTGCACCTGATGCAGGTCATGGCGCGCGCTTGCGGGCACGACCATCTGTCTCGGTTCACCGTGGAGGATCTGA
>JANNKS010000333.1:0-2857 GCA_031396425.1 Rhizobacter sp.
GCCTGTGAAAAAGGGCGAGTTCTGCGACCCGAAATGTGAGGGTCTGGCCCAGAACATCACTGTTCTTACACTTGCGAACTCGCCAACGTCAGTCCTTGCAGCGTACCCCTTGGCCAGGCACACCGGTCTATGCCAGCCGCTCGCGCATCGCCGCAATCACGGCACGGTAGTCGGGCTTGCCGAAGATGGCACTGCCCGCCACGAAGGTGTCGGCGCCGGCGTCGGCCACGCTGCGGATGTTGTCGATGTTGATCCCGCCGTCGACTTCGAGCCGAATGTCGCGCCCACTGCGCTCAATCAGCCGGCGCGCGCGTTCGACCTTCCTCAGCGCGCCCGGAATGAAGCTCTGCCCACCGAAACCCGGGTTCACGCTCATGATCAGCACCAGGTCCAGGCGTTCGATCTCCCACTCGAGCACGTCCAGCGAAGCAGCCGGGTTGAACACCAGCCCGCTCTTGCAGCCCGCGGCCTGGATGAGCTGCAGCGTGCGGTCGACGTGCTTGGCCGCTTCCGGGTGGAAGCTGATCAGGTCGGCCCCGGCCTTGGCGAACGCCGTGGCCAACTCGTCCACCGGTTCGACCATCAGGTGCACATCGATGGGAACGCGCGCGCCGTCGGCCTGCACGGCGTGAGGCCGCAAGGCGGCGCACACCATCGGCCCGACGCTCAGGTTGGGCACGTAGTGGTTGTCCATCACGTCGAAGTGAATCCAGTCGGCGCCGGCGCGGATCACGTCGCGCACCTCATCGCCGAGGCGGGCAAAGTCGGCCGCAAGAATGCTCGGCGCAATGCGATAGCGGGTGGGGGGCAGGACAGCAGGCATGCGGGGAATTCTAGGCAGCCCAGGGCGACTGTTCGTGCCGCTCCTAGAATCGCCCCATGCCCAAACCCGCGTTCACGAGCACGGTCGCCGTGCGTCACCTGCCAGAGCAGTCGGATCCGAAGGCGGGCCAGCACGCGTTCGCCTATACCGTGACGATCCGCAACAGCGGCGACGTGACGGCGCAACTGATCGCGCGCCACTGGGTCATCACCGACAGTCACGGCCAGGTGCAGGAAGTGCGCGGCCTGGCCGTGGTCGGGCACCAGCCGCTGCTCAAGCCGGGCGAAACCTTCGAATACACCAGTTGGACGCGCCTGGACACCCCGCAGGGCACGATGCGCGGCACGTTCTTCTGCATGACGGAAGATGCCCAGCCGTTCGACGCCCCGGTGCCGGAGTTCGCGCTCGCCCTGGCGTCATCGCTTCACTGAAGCTTTTTCAGCGCCCTACGTCGCCATTGCGCATGCAGACACGCCGCGTTTCGGCCGTGTCGTCGGCCTGGGACCTGACCGCGCTGCTCAACGCCGCAGACCCGAAGGCGCCGCTGCCCGAGCGGCACCTGTGGCTGATCCGCCTGTTCGAGTGGTTGCGTCATGCACCGCTCGAAAGCGCTGCGCTGGCCACGCCCACGCCGGTGCTGCGCCTGCGACACCTGTTGGGCGTGCTGGACCGCAACCCGGCGCACCGCGCCCGCGTCGCCGAACAACTGGGCCGCTTCTGGGCCGAGGTGGACAGCACTGCGCTGCTGGCCGATTTCGGTTTCGCGCCGCGCACGGGCCTCTGGGGTGAACTGGGCCGCCGCCTGCGCAGGCGCGTGCTGCCCCTCACGCCGGCCACGACCGATCTGGGTGACCTCTTCGCGCTGCTGCTGCCGCACGCCGACGACGCCGCCTGGCTGAATGCGGTTCCGCCCGAAACGCTGGCGGGCATCCAGGCGCTGCTGGCCGCCGCGCCGACGAGCAGTGCCGACTGGCGCGAACCGTTCTTCGACGCAATCATGTTCCTCACCAGCGCGGTGCGCGCGGCGGGTTTCTCAAGCACGCTGCGACGCCGCATGAGCGCCGAGCTGCTCGTGCACAACCCGTTTCGCCAGCTCACCCAGGTGGCCGCGCAGGTGCGCGAGCACGCGCAGGAGGGCGAGCCGACCGATCCGGCCAGCCTGTTGCAGGAAGTGCAGTTCCTGCGCGGCCTGCTCGACGCCTGCCGGCGCTGCGCCGCGAGTGTTGACGAGCATCTCGAAGCGTTCGGGGTGTCGGTGGACGTGGTGTTCGAGGTCGACCAGCTGATCGCGCGCACCCACCGCATCGACGCACTGCTCGATTGCGTGCTCAGCCCCGAGCCCGCCCGGGAGTGCCTGGCCCTGTTGGTCGCCCTTGCGCACGAGGCCGAAGAACAGCGCGGCATCGACACGCTGTTCTCGCGCCACTATTCGCTGCTCGCCCGCAAGGTGGCCGAGCGCAGCGCCGAGACCGGCGAACACTACATCACCCGCAACGCTGCGGAATATCGCGCGATGCTGTTCGCCGCGCTGGGGGGCGGCGCGGTGATCGCGGCGACGACGTTCGCCAAGTTCGCGTTGCTGGCGCTGGGCCTGTCGGCGTTCTGGGGTGGCCTGTGGGCCGGCGTGAACTACGCCGCCAGCTTCGTGCTGATCCAGTTGCTGCACTTCACGGTCGCGACCAAGCAGCCGGCGATGACGGCGCCGGCGATGGCCGACAAGCTCACCGACCTGAACGACGACGCCAAGGTCGAAGGGTTCGTCGACGAAGTGGTGCACCTGCTGCGCTCGCAGGCGGCCGGCATCTTCGGCAACCTGGGGCTGGTGGTGCCGCTGGTGCTCGCGGTGCAGTTCGGCGTGCAGGCCGCGTTCGGCGCGCCGCTGGTCGGCCAAAAAGACGCGCAGCACGTGCTGGAGTCGATCACCCTGCTCGGGCCGACGGCCTTCTTCGCCGCGTTCACCGGGGTCTTGCTCTTTGCCAGCTCGCTGATCGCCGGCTGGGCCGAGAACTGGTTCGTCTGGCACCGGCTCGACAG
>JANNKS010000341.1:0-13333 GCA_031396425.1 Rhizobacter sp.
GTGTCGAGCATGTGCAGCGACACCAGGTTGCCGAAGTCGAAACTGCGGTAGATGCGTTCGGGCCGTTTCGGATCGGGCAGGCGCGTGGGCATCCACTCGTGGTAGGCCTGGATCGCGGCGGCGCGACGTGCCGCCCAGTCGCCTTCGGTGGCGCTCTGGTGGTTCTCGGCGCCGTCGCGCCAGGCGTCGTTGGCGACTTCATGGTCGTCCCACACCGCGATGAACGGCAGGGCCGCGTGCACTGCCTGCAGGTCGGCGTCGGTGCGGTACTGTGCGTAGCGCCTGCGGTAGTCGGCCAGCGTGATCAGCTCGCCTTGCGGGTCCACCACCCGGCCCAGCGCGGCGGCCTGCGCTGACGCATAGCCGCCCTTGTCGTACTCGTAGATGTAGTCGCCCAGGTGCAGCGCCGCGTCGATGTCTTCGAGTTGCGCGGCGGCGCCGTACACGTTGAAGTAGCCGGCCGGGTAGTTGGAGCAGGAGAACACTGCGAGCCGCACCTGCTCGACATGGCCTCGCGGCAGGGTGCGCGTGCGCCCGGCGCTGGACAGCGCCCCCAGGCAGCGGAAGCGATACCAGTAGTGGGTGGCCGCGCGCAGGCCGGTCGCGACGACCTACACGGTGTAGTCGCGTTCAGACAGCGCGCGGGCCACGCCCCGCGAGACGACGTGGCGGAAGTCCTCGTCGCGCGCCACCTCCCACTGCACCGGCACGCGGCGCGCCTGCTTGAGCAGTTCGTCCGATTCGTCGTCGCCGTTGTGCGTGGCACGCTCCATCGTCGCGATCAGTTCGAGCATGGCCTCGTCAGGCGTGATGCGCGTCCACAGCATGACGCGGTCGCTCTGGGGGTCGCCGCTGGCCACACCGTGCAGAAAATCGAAAGCGCCTGCCTCGCACCCCGCCAACAGCGTGGCGCTGCCGGCGGCAAAGGTGCCGGCCGCCAGGGTGCGAAGGAAATCTCGGCGATTGGAAGGGCTCACTTTCATGGCGGTCCTTTGATTACAGGGTCTAACAGGTAACAACGACGGTGAGTATTCGCCGTGGCGATGTCGTGCTGGTGACGCCTGGGGTGGCCCGCTGGCGTGTCACCGGATGGACCCACAAAGACGCAGGTTGGCGGCAGGGTTTTGCTGAAAACCCTTAGACCGATGCCCGCAGGGGGGTATCGACCGGGCTGCGAGCCTTGGCCTATCATGGTCGCGATGATTCCGCTGTCTTGGAGGTCAATATGGGCGAATCAACCCCCGTGAAGGTCTACAACTTCTGGACCTACGACAAAGGCACCGAGTCGCCCGAGCTGGCACCCTACAAGGCCACCCGAGAAGCGATCGCGCAGTTGTGGTTCGGCAAGGTGGCCGACGGCACCGAGCAGGTCGTGACCCTTGCCGACCTCGACGCCAAAGGCCGCTACCGCCGCATTGCCACGGGATGGGGCGAACTGGAGTGAGATACGCTGCCGGTGGGGCCTGAAGCGCCTTTGGCTCTTCAGGGTGACGCGGCAGTGCCAGCGAGTTCGGCGCACGGGCAGTTCAGGCCACCAGCACCTGCAATCGCGGGTTGACGTGCTCGGCCCGCTCAAGGCTGGCGCCTCGGCCGATTCCAATGTATTCAAACCCCAGGCTGCGCATCAGCGCCGGGTCATAGAGGTTGCGCCCGTCGAACAGCACGGGTGTGCGCATCGCGGCGCGCAGCTCGGCAAAATCGGGGCTGCGGAATTCGCGCCATTCGGTCACCACCAGCAATGCCGAGGCCCCCGCCGCTGCGGCGTACGGGCTGGCCGCAAACTCCAGCCCTGGCCGGTCACGCCATTGAGCCGCCGCCTTGGGGTTGGCCACGGGATCGAAGGCGCGCACATGGGCGCCCCGGTTCAGCAGATCGTCGATGATGAACAGGCTTGGCGCCTCGCGCAGATCGTCGGTGTCGGGCTTGAAGGCCAGGCCCCACACGGCAACCGTCAAGCCACTGAGGTCGTCACCGAAACGCTGCACCACCCGCTCGCTCAACAAGTGGCGCTGGCGATCGTTGACCTGCTGCACCGACCCGAGCATCGCCAGCGGCACCCCGGCCTCGTGGCCCATGCGGGCGAGCGCCTTCACGTCCTTGGGGAAACAGGAACCGCCCCAGCCGCAGCCGGCGTAGAGGAAATGCGTGCCGATGCGCGGGTCCCTGCCGATGCCCTGGCGCACCTGTTCGATGTCGGCGCCGATGCGCTCGGCCAGCCCGGCCATTTCGTTCATGAAGCTGATGCGGGTGGCGAGCATGGCGTTCGCGACGTACTTGGTGAGTTCGGCACTGCGCACGTCCATCATCAGCAGACGGTCGCGGTTGCGCAGGAAGGGCGCATACAGGGCGCGCATCAGCAACGCGGCCTGTTCGTCGTCGGCGCCGACGACGATGCGATCCGGGCGCATGAAGTCGTCGATCGCCGCGCCTTCCTTGAGGAACTCGGGGTTGGACACGACCGCGAACGGCAACACGGCGGCGCGCTTGTGCAATTCGGCGGCGATGACGGCGCGGACCTTCTCGGCCGTGCCCACCGGCACGGTGCTCTTGTCCACGACCACCTTGTAGTCACGCATGTGACGCCCGATGCTGGCGGCGGCGCTGAGCACATGGTCGAGGTCGGCCGAGCCGTCTTCGGCTGCAGGCGTGCCCACCGCAATGAAGACGATGGTGCCGTCCGCAACCGCCGTGGCGGCGTCGGTGGTGAAGTGAAGGCGGCCAGCGGCGGCATTGCGCAGCACCAGCTCCGCCAGGCCGGGTTCGTGAATCGGAATCTCGCCCTGGTTCAGGCCGGCGACGCGCGCTGCATCGATGTCGACACACGCCACGCTGTTGCCCATCTCGGCCAGACACGCAGCGCTCACCAAGCCAACGTAACCGGCGCCGAACACGCAGATCTTCATGGAGTCTCCAAGGATTGAGGCGGGCGATGCAGCCAACTTGCATTGCCCTCGCAGATCATCTCCAGATCAGATGTCCAACGCGTGAAGATGATTCGACGGTTCCGTGACAGCGCGGGCTATGCGGAAACTGCCGCCGCTTCTTGAGGGGGCAGACGCATCAGCGCACGGCCCATGCGGATCGTCGCGCCGGCTTCGATGCCTTCGCACAGGCCGAAACCACGCGGCGCGAACACGATGATGGTCGAGCCGTGCTGGAACCAGCCGATCTCTTCGCCCTTGTTGAAGCGCTTGCGACATGGGATCTCGTGAGGACCGCGGTAGCGCAGGTGCAGCAACACGTCCAGAAAATGCAACCGGATGCTCGCCACGAGAATGGCCGCCACCGGCACCATCGCGATGGCGTGGCCGCCCTGGTTCAGAGTGGCCCGCAGCACGGCGCGCTCATTGCGACAGAACAGACGCTCCACACGCGCCAGCGCGATCGGGTTGACGTTCCAGGTGTCGCCGCTGATGTAGGTGAGGTGGTTCACTTCGCAGTTGTGCGGCGCGTGGAAGCGGTGGTACATGCTCGAGGTCAGGCGCAAAGTCACATAGACGCCGTCTTCGAACGCCGTGATGTCCTGCGTGGGCCCGAACAGATCGCGCAAGGCGTACGGGAAACCCTTGGCCTGAAACACCTGCCCGGCCGCCACCTCGCCGCAGGCGCCCACGATCGCATCACTGGGGCTGCTCAGCACACTGGGGTCCATGGCGACCGTGCGTGCGCCCTCCACCAACTCGCGCGTGAAGCAGTCGTGCAGGCTGGTGAAACTCTTCTTCTTCGCGTCGCTCAGGTCCAGCTCGGTGAACAGGCGCCACACAGCGATCGACACGCGGCACAGCAGCGGGCTGCGAATCTGGCTGAACCATCCCACGAGGCGTGTCAATGCGGCACGCGGAACCCGGTTGGTGAGCAGGAAATTGAGGTCTTCCTGGAGAAATACGCTGCGCAGTTTGCTGATATTCATATGCCTGTCAATTGATGCTGTTAAACCTGGGCTGTCACTGCTTTGTCAAACCCATGGACCAAACCTTCGCCCTCTCCGCCCTCGCCCTGGGCGTGCTCGCCTGGACCTTGCCGCGCGCCAAGCGCCGGCTCGAACTCTCGCAGGCGAAACACAGGTCGCTGGCCGGCCATTCGCGCATGGCCAAGCGCATCGCCGCGCTGATTCCGGGATACGCCTACGACGAAGAGCGCTTCTTCGACAGCGACGCTGCGCCCGTCGACGTGGTGGCACGGCGCCGCAAAGGCTTTGCAGAACTCGCAGCGCTGTACACAACCCGCTACGCACAGAGCGCCGAAATGACGGCGAATGCTCGCGAGGGCATTGCCGACCTGCAATTCACCGGCAGCTACCGGGTGCCCTTCCAGTACAGCCCCTACCTGCGCCAGCACCTCAAGAGCGGCAGCTTCCTGCGCGCCTCTTCGGGCGTGACGGTGACGGACCTCGACGGCAACCTGTTCTACGACCTCACCGGTTCGTACGGCGTGAACGTGTTCGGCTACGACTTCTACAAGACCTGCATCGCCGAAGGTGCGGCCAAGGTGTCCGACCTCGGGCCGGTGCTGGGGGCCCTCCACCCTTGCGTGCTGGACAACGTGCAGCGCCTCAAAGCCATCTCCGGATTGGACGAGGTGTCGTTCCACATGTCGGGCACCGAAGCAGTGATGCAAGCGGTGCGCCTGGCGCGCTATCACACCAAACGAAGCCACCTGGTGCGCTTCTGCGGTGCCTACCACGGCTGGTGGGAAGACGTGCAGCCCGGACCGGGCAACCCGCTGCCGCCGCGCGAAACGTACACGCTCAAAGAGATGGACGACAAATCGCTGCGCGTGCTGCGCAGCCGCAACGACATCGCCTGCGTGCTCATCAACCCGCTGCAGGCGCTGCACCCGAACAGCGGTGCACCGGGCGATTCTTCGCTGCTCGACAGCGGCCGGCGCGCGGCGTTCGACCGCGCCGCCTACACCGACTGGCTGAAACAGCTGCGCGAGGTCTGCACGGCGCGCGGCATCGTGCTGATCTTCGACGAGATCTTCGTCGGCTTCCGTCTCGCTCCCGGTGGCGCCCAGGAGTACTTTGGCGTGCAGGCCGACATGGTGACTTACGGCAAGACGCTGGGTGGCGGCCTGCCTGTCGGCGTAGTGTGCGGCAAGCACGCGCTGATGAAACGCTTCCGCGAAGACCGCCCGGCCGACATCTGCTTCGCCCGCGGCACCTTCAACTCCCACCCGTACGTGATGGGCGCGATGAACGTGTTCCTGCAGCGGCTCGAGCAAGCCGAGGTCAAAGCCATCTACGCCGGTCTCGACGAGCGCTGGAACGCGCGCACCCTGGCTTTCAACCAGGCCCTGCAAGCTGCCGGCGTGCCGGTGCAGGTCGCGAACCTGTCGTCGATCTGGACCGTGCTTTACACGAAACCGTCGCGCTACAACTGGATGCTGCAGTTCTACCTGCGTGCGCATGGCCTGGCCTTGAGCTGGGTGGGCACCGGCCGGCTGATCTTCAGCCTGAACTACAGCGAGGCCGAGTTCAACGAAGTGCAGGACCGATTCGTCGCAGCGGCCCTGGCCATGCAGGCTGACGGTTGGTGGTGGAGTGCGCCCGAACAGACCAACGGCAGCATTCGCCGCAGCATCCTGAAGGAGATGCTGCGCGAACGCTTCTGAAAGGGAAAAGTCGATCGCGATAGAAAGCCGTGTTCGGTCAGTGGGGCCGCACGTGCGTCATCGGGTCGATCATCTCGCCACGCAAGAGATGCAGCGGCGCCTTGTGATACAGCATGATGTCGTGGAACGGGTCGGTGAGGATCTTGGTGGCCCACACCACGCCGGTCATCAGGTCCTGCTGAATCCACAGCTGCAACACCCGGAACAGCAGCCCGCCCACGCCCAGGGCCAGCCACGCGATTCCGACGTCGTGCACAAAGCCGTAGAACGAAGTGGCCGGCACGATCAGGCCGAACACCGAAGGCGAGAACCACAACAACAGAGGAATCAACACCCACACCGCCATCAGCACGATCTTGCGGCGGATGTTGTAGCCGACCTTGATGTCTTCCTTGGTCTGGTCGCTGAGCTGGTTGACTTCGTCGTAGCCACGCGGCTCGAAGAAGAAGTGGCCGGCCTGGCGGCTCGTCATCGACACGCACCAGGCCAGGATGGCCGAGAGCGCCGGGTCGACGAAAAGCAAGGCATAGGCGATCACGAAACTCACGGCGCTCAGCAGATGCAGGCTCTGGTTGATGCGGCTGTGGTGGTACAGGCGGTGGTCGTCCCAACGCTGAACGGCGAGCGATTCTTTGAAACCCATCTCGATGCACCTCGGGTGTGGTTGAAAGGGCGGGGACCAGCGCCAGTCAGCTGGCACGCGTGACCTGATGGTGACAGCGTGGTGTGAAACCGGCGTGACAGAAACACGCGCCGCAGCCCTTGCGGCAAGACCGAACGCGTTGTCATCGAATTGCCTCATTGGCGCGGCACGATGTGCGAATGGACATGTCCGAACTCGACGGCCTGGCGATCGACAACTTCCCTCCGGCGCGACGTTCGCTGCGCACGGCGGTGGTGACGGAGACCTACCCGCCCGAGGTGAACGGCGTCGCCCTGACGATTCGCGAGGTGGTCGAGGGGCTGCAGCGCCGCAACCATGACGTACAGCTGATCCGCCCGCGCCGCAATGGCGACGACGCTGCGGGCAGCAGCACGCGCTTTCACGAGGTGCTCATGCGCGGCTTGCCGATACCGCGCTACACCAACCTGCGCATGGGCGTGCCGTCCAAGCGGGCGCTGGTGCGGCTTTGGTCGGTGCGCCGACCCGACGTGGTGCACATCGCGACCGAGGGGCCGCTGGGCTGGTCGGCACTGCAGGCAGCGATGCACCTGAAGCTGCCGGTGAGTTCCGACTTCCGCACCAACTTCCACGCCTACAGCAAGCACTATGGTATCGGCTGGCTGCACAAGCCCATCATGGCGTACTTGCGCAAGTTCCATAACCGCACCCAGTGCACCATGGTACCCACCGAAGCGCTGCGGCGTGATCTGGAGCGCAGCGGATTTCGCAAGCTCAGCGTGGTGGCCCGTGGTGTCGACACGCATCAGTTTCAACCGAGTCGTCGCAGCGAAGAGTTGCGGCGCCGTTGGGGTGCCGCACCGGATGACCTGATCGTGACCTGCGTGGGCCGCCTCGCACCCGAGAAGAACCTGGGGACCTTGAGCGCCGCGTTCGAACAAATCCTCAAGACCCAGCCGAACGCCAAGCTGTTGCTGGTGGGCGATGGTCCCTTGCGTGACGAGTTGAGGGTGCGCTGGCCAAGCGCGGTGCTGGCCGGCCAGCGCACTGGCCATGATTTGGCAGCGCACTATGCGTCGGCCGACCTGTTCCTGTTTCCCAGCGTCACCGAGACTTTCGGCAACGTCACGATCGAAGCCATGGCCAGTGGCCTGCCGGTGGTGGCGTTCAACTATGCCGCTGCAGCGCAGCTGATTCGCGATGACGACAACGGTTGCCTGGTGCCGTTCGGCGACGACGCGGCGTTCATCAAGGTCGCCGCCCGGCTCGCCGACGACGCCCCGCGGCGCCGCTGGATGGGCGAACGCGCGCGCCAGAGTGCGGGCGAGGCGGGCTGGGACGGTGTCGTCGCGCGATTCGAAAGCGTGCTGTTGAACGTGATCCGCGACAGGGCCACGGCCGAAGAACTGCCGCTCGGAATGCTGCGCACACCGGCCGCTTGAGTTCACAGCGCGGCAAGCGCCGCTTCGCTTGCGTTCCGCCGGCGTTCGCGCCACATCAACGAGGCCATGGCTGCGGCGATCGCCACGCCGAATCCTGCCAACAGCGCAACGACGGGCATGTCGAACCAGAGCAAACCGGCGTAGGTGGCCAGCATGGCCAGCACGCTGGCGTTTTCGTTGAAACCCTGAACCGCGATCGAGCGTCCCGCGCTCAGACAGGTGCAGCCGCGGTGCTGCAGCAGCGCGTTCAGCGGCACCACCAGCAGGCCCCCGACGGCGCCGACAAGCACGAGCAGGGGTACCGCCAGAAAGAGATCAGCGCTCAGCGCAATCACCGGCAGAAGCAGCCCCAACACCACACCGGCCCCCAGCATGTTCTTCGCCATGGCCAGCGGCACCCAGCGGCCCGCCGCAATGGCGCCGATCACCACGCCGACGGCAACGGCCGCCTGCAGATAGGCCGCCTGGTTCAGCGGCAGCGTCAGGACATCTGCGGCCCAGCGCAACACGGCGAACTGCAGCGTCGCACCGAGGCCCCAGAAGATCGTCGTCACTGCCAGCGAGAGGCCGCCGTCTCGATCCCGCCACAGAATCAGGTTGGCGGCGCGAAACTCCCGCACCAGCGCAAACGGATTGAGCCGGCTCGCCGGGTAGCGCGCGCCGCTGTCGGGCACGCCGAGGTTGAGCGCCCCGGCCAACGCATAGACGCTGACAAGCGCCAGCAACGAAACGGTGAGCGGGCTCGGATCCATGAGTCTGAGGCTGTTGACCGCCGAATTCACGTCGGCGAAAACTCTTGAATCCAGCAGCCAGGGGCTGATCAACACGCCGCCGAGCACCGCGCCCAGCAATGCGGCGCAAACCACCGTCACTTCGAGCCAACCATTCGCCGCCACCAGGCTTGTAGCGGGCACGATTTCGGTGATCAGCCCGTACTTGGCCGGCGCGTAGGCGGCAGCGCCGAAACCCACCACGGCAAAGGCCGCGACCGGATGCAGGCCGGTGAGCAAGGCCACCACGCCCAGCACCTTGACGCCATTCATCCACGCCATCAGGCGCGCCTTGGGAAACGCGTCGGCCAGTGGCCCGACAAACGGCGCCAGCACAACATACGAGACCGTGAAGCCGAATTTCAGCATCGGCGCCCACCAGGGCGGCATGCCGCGCTCCTGCAGCAAGGCCATGGTGACGATGAGCAAGGCGTTGTCCGCCAAGGTCGACGCGAACTGAGCCGCAATCAGCAGATGGAAACCTGTGGGCATGCGGCGCGACGGATTGGTGGCATGGAGTGGCGCGACCAGGGCGCTACCGAGCACGCCGATCGAACCGACGGCGATTGTCACGACGCTATGCGACGTGCCGCTGACGCTCGCATGACCCTTTGGTGACGGTCGCGTGCCTCACCGCGCCGCAACCTTGGTGAAACGGCGGCGCGATGGATCGAGACAGGCGATCAGACGCGGACGGTGAAAGGCCGCAACTCCGGAGTGCCGTCTTCCCTGCGCGCTGGCACGGGGGCATGCACCAGCGCAATGCTGAGCCACACCGCAGCGCTGAAATACAGCGTCATCCACGTGACCTCGCTATGCCAGTCTTCCCAGCGGTGCGACACGACCCACCGGCTGGACACGTCGAGCAGACCCTGGGCCAGGCTCAGGTAGGCACGGCCATTCGTTTCGTCGGCGAACCAGCGGCCCAGGTACATGGGAACGTCGATCAAGAACATGAACGCCACGTAGGCCACTCCGGCCAGGCACCACACCGCAAGCAGTGGGCGCAGACGCGCCGCGCAACGAGGCCAGATGGCGATCAGGCTGGCCACCATCAACGCCGCACACAGGCCCCAGATCGTTTCCTCCAGCACATGGCCGAGGTTGGACGTGGTGAGCACCGAGTACCACGAAAAGACTTCGGCAACCGCAATCAGAGGCACCATCACGAATGCGCTGGTCCTGCCGAAGGGACTGCCGACGCGGTGCGACGCCTCCTTGAGCATCAAGGCCCATTGCGTGACAAAACAAAGCTCGGCGATGGTGGCCACGGAACGCCCGACCACGACACTGGACAGCCAGGTGTCGAACAGGACCAGCCGGGGCACGTCGTACACCGGCAGCACCGAGCGAAAGCCGCACCCCAGCACGTAACCCGCCGAAAGCAGCAACTGAAGGCGCCGCATGGCATAGACCTCGGGCGCCAGCACCGCCTGGCGGCGTTGCAGCACAGCGGCCGACGCGAACCAGGCGAGGACGTTCAGAGCACTCACCGCACAAAGCAGCGACCACCACGAAAAGACTGTGTATGACATCATTTCGTCATGTTGCCATGGTAGGAAGTTTCTGCCAACGGTATGCCAACGGAAAACCGAGGGTCAAGCGCGTGCTGGATCACCGCAAGCGCACAGTGAATAGTCCGAAAGGGCTATGCACCTACGGCCCGAACGGATCACTCAACAGCTCCGGCGACCCGCCACGGTGCCTCGTAACCGGTCCAGCCCGGGCCATGAAGACACGTGCCATGCAAGTGTCACTGTCGAGTCATCCGGCTGTCACGCCCCGATCACATGCGCGCGGCAACATCTGCGCACCATGCAGAGAGACGATCCAGAGTCGCTTCAACCAGAGGCCTGCACCCTCGAACCACGTGATGGCGCTTCGAGGCGCGTACGCAGCGTCTGGATCTCGGACCTTCACCTGGGCACCCCGGGCTGCCGTGCGGATGCTTTGCTCGACTTTCTAAAGCATGTCGACTGCGACCACCTGTTCCTGGTTGGCGACATCATTGATGGCTGGCAACTCAGGCGCTCCTGGTATTGGCCGCAAGCCCACAACGACGTCGTCCAGAAACTGCTGCGAAAGGCACGCAAAGGCACGCACGTGGTCTTTGTTCCGGGCAATCACGACGAGTTCGCACGGCGCTACCTGCAGCACAACTTCGGCGGCATCGAGGTCGCAGAAGATTGGGTTCACGTGACAGCCGACGGGCGCCGGCTCTGGATCACCCACGGTGATCTGTTCGACGGGGTAATCCAGTGCGCCAAGTGGCTTGCCTACGTTGGCGATTCGCTCTACGAGTTCACCTTGAAACTCAATTCGCACCTCAATTCGTTGCGCGCCAATCTGGGCCTGCCGTACTGGAGTCTTTCGCGATACCTCAAGTTCAAGGTCAAACGCGCGGTGAGTTACGTCAGCGACTTCGAAGCCGCCGTTGCGCGCGAGGCGCGCCGGCGCGGCGTGGACGGCGTGGTCTGTGGCCACATTCACCACGCCGAGATGCGCCATATCGACGGGATACTCTATTGCAACGACGGCGACTGGGTGGAAAGTCTCACGGCGCTCGTGGAACATGCCGACGGCCACCTGGAAATCGTGGATTGGTCGAACCGAGACGCCGGCGGGCCCGGGACGATTGCAACACACAGCGTCGCACTCGTGCACCAACCAGCGATGTAGCGGGCCGCTGAGTGCCGTGGGGGGGGGTGGGAGTCAATTCTCGGCCGTGTCGGCCACTAAGTGCCCTGACGCACGTTGGTCAGAGACTGTCCGTGCTAAGGTGCGGCGGCACTCAGGCAAGCCGAGGAATCCACCATGCCCGCAACGCACGAGAGGCAGCCCGATCAAGGGCGGATCGTCGCGTCTCTGGCCGTCGAGTGCCACATGCCAATCGGCGAGATGGCAGCACTCTATGAACACGAGCGCGCCGAACTTGCGTTGGGCGCGCGAGTCACCAAGTTCCTTCACATCTTCGCGACCCGAAACGTCCTTGAAATCCTTCGCGTGCGTGGGCTCGACAAGCAGCCATCGACGCTCGCGGAGCCTCCAATGCTCGCCCTGTGCTAGCGCTTGGCGCAGCGCTCCATGGTCCGTCGAACGAAACTTCGCCGAAACCCGCCATGCTGAGGCGCAGACAAGTCCTCCTGCGTGCCACGGCTTGCGGGGCCCTGGCGCCCTCGCTTGTGGCATGTTCGTCTAGCACCAGCGAGCAAGAAGCCGCTCAAGCTCTGCGTCGCCCCATCACCGCCCAGCTTGGCGATCGCGCCGGTCTGATGCGGGAACTGGTGCGCTACGCCACCCTGGCGCCATCGAGCCACAACACGCAGTGCTGGACCTTCCACCTGCAGGATCGGGCCATCGTGATCGCGCCCGATCTGTCGCGGCTGCCCCATCGTCGACCCCGACGATCACCATCTCTACATCTCGCTCGGCTGCGCCACCGAAAATCTGGCGCATGCCGCACTGGCCAACGGCCGGCAGGCCGATGTCCGTTTCGACCCGACCGGCGCGGGCGCCGTCGTCGTGGGACTGGATGCGACAAGAGCGTCAGCCTCCGCGCTGTTCCAGGCCATCCCCGAACGCCAGTGCACGCGTGGCGACTACGACGGCAAGCCGATATCGAGTGACGAACTTCGCTTGCTGGAGCGGGCGGGGTCCGGCAACGGTGTGCGCGTGATGCTGCTGACCGAGCGAGCCGCCATGGAGGGTGTGCTGGAGTATGTGGTGGCCGGGAACACCGCGCAGATGAACGATCCCGCGTTCGTCGAGGAATTGAAGACCTGGATTCGCTTCGGGGCCGATGAGGCTGCGCGCACCGGGGACGGCCTTTTCGCCGGCACCACCGGCAGCCCGGCCATGCCGCGCTGGCTGGGCAGCCGGATGCTGGAACTGTTCTTCACGCCGAAGTCCGAGAACGAGCGCTACGCCAGGCAGGTCCGCAATTCCGCCGGCATCGCGTTGTTCGTCTCCGAAACCAGTGACAAGGCGCACTGGGTCGAGGCTGGTCGATGCTACGAGCGCTTTGCGCTGCAGGCCACGGCGCTCGGTATCCGCAACGCGTTCCTCAACCAGCCTGTCGAGGTCGGCTCGATCCGGCCGCAGTTCGCATCTGCACTCGGTCTGGGTAGCCAGCGGCCAGATCTGGTCGTGCGCTTCGGGCGTGGGCCTGCGATGCCACTGTCCATGCGGCGGCCGGTTCAGGCGGTGTTGGTTTGAACCCGCAACTTCTGATGCGCAGGTCGCGTCGATGACGTGGATCACTTGGCTGACAGGGGTGCTGGGCGCGCTCGCGGTCGGCTTGGCCGGGCTCGCCGCACTCGGGGCGTCTCGTTGGGCTGCGGCAACGCAGGCATTGTTGGGCCAGTTGGAGGCCACCCGGCGCCCAGCCACAGCGGCGCGCTATGACGCCCGTGAGCTCGAAGGGCTGCCGGCGCCTGTGCAACGGTACTTCCGCGCGGTGCTCAGGGACGGCCAGCCCATCGTCACGGGCGTGATCGTGCGACACACGGGCACATTCAACGTGAGCGCACTCGGAACCCGCGAACGGTGGATGCCCTTCACGTCAGAGCAGCACGTGCTCACGAATCGGCCTGGCTTTGTCTGGAACGCGCGCATGGTGTTGGTACCTGGCATCGCCGTGCTCGTGCACGACGCCTATGCGGGCGGTGTTGGCACATTGCATCCCGCGCTGCTGGGCCTCTTCTCGCTGACGAATCAGCGCGGCACCGGCGAGATCGCACGCGGTGAGCTGATGCGATACATGATGGAAGCCGCGTGGTATCCGACCGCCCTGCTGCCAAGCCAGGGGACGAAGTGGGTTGCGATCGATGGCGCGTCGGCCGACGCCACCATGGAGGACGGCGACATCAGCATGACGATGCGATTCA
>JANNKS010000125.1:0-4155 GCA_031396425.1 Rhizobacter sp.
CAGGACCACGCTAACCCGCGGGCAGTACGCACCACTGCTACATCGGTCTTCCGCAGCGCCGCATTCCACCTTGCCACAACTCGGACGCCCAGTGTTTCTTCGGCTCGATTTGCGGCGGCAGGCCGATTACTTCGCTAACCCTTTTGTCTGCCCGGCTCAACGGGATATGCGACTCCTCAGACCTTCTGGACTGGTCAAGCGCGAGGCAGGCAGCTGGCTACAGGACCGCCGATCCCGGTGCCCGAACTGAAAGACCGGCTGAACGTTTCAGGCAAGGCCATGAGCATGGCCCGAATACCGAGGGTGTCGCGCCAGGCGCTGCGGGTTGCCATGAACTGGAGGTCTCGGTGCACGACTGCGACACGGATTGCTGCCAGGTGGTACCCGAAGGTGAGGAGCTCACCACGCGGTCGGTCGACGGCGTTTCCGGGAGCCGGCGGGTACCGGATGCCGGCGGCGCAGCGCAGAGCTTGACGCTGCTGGAGCCCCGGAGGTGGTCCGGCCCGATCAGGGCCATGCCCGTGCTGAACCACCTCGATGTGTGTTGTGGCGACCCAGTGGTACCCGCTGCATGATCGAGCAGGCCACAGGCCCGGTCGGCAAAGCCTCACTTTCGGCAATGCTGCAAGGTCTGGCGCAAGATGAGAGCCGCGACCGCATCTCCGTCGGCGACCTCCTGACGGCGCTGGGCGATCGCGCTCTGGCGGCGCTGTTGTTCGTGTTTGCGGTGCCGAACGTTCTGCCGGTGCCGCCCGGCACGTCGGCCATCCTGGGTGCGCCGCTGGTCTTCCTTGCGGCTCAACTGGCTTTCGGCCTCCGGCCGTGGTTCCCGGCCGTGATCGCACGCCGCACGATGTCGCGCGCAGACTTCGCCGCGCTGGTGCAGCGCATCAACCCCTGGCTGGCACGCGCCGAAAAGCTGCTGCGGCCCCGCGCCATGGTGTTGGCGCTGCCGCCGATGGAGTACCTCATCGGTCTGCTGTGCCTGCTGCTGGCGGTCGTGCTGTTCCTGCCGGTGCCACTCGGCAACGTGCTGCCGGCGCTGGCGATCAGCCTGCTCGCGCTGGGTGTGCTGGAGCGGGACGGTCTGTGGGTCGTCGCCGGGTTTGCGATGGCAGCGGTGTCGGCTGTCGTGGTGTCGGGCGTGGTGTTCGCGATGGTCAAGGCAGTGGTCTATTTCGTCAGCGAAGTGCTGCAATGAGCTCAGCATCGTTCTCGCCTCACGGCTCGAGAGGACATGCCCAGAGTACCGCTATGCTCGCTGGGTGAACCGGCCCAAGCCCTTCTCGCTGATCCGCGAGTTCCACCTCGCCGATTGGCTCACGCTCGCCAACGCCTTCTGCGGCGTTGGAGCGCTTTTTTCGGTCATGACTTACCTGCAGACGCGCGATGTGCTGCACGTCTACTACGCCTGCGCGCTGGTCGCTCTCGCGCTGGGGTTCGACTTTCTCGATGGTCGCGTCGCGCGATGGCGCCAGCTCGTCTCGGCGATGGGGCGGGAACTTGATTCGCTCGCCGATGTCATTTCGTTCGGGGTTGCGCCCGCGGCGATCGCCTACGGTTGTGGAATGCAGGGTCTCTACGACCGCATCGTGCTGGTGCTGTTTGTCGGCTGCGGTGTGTCGCGCCTGGCGCGCTACAACATCACCGCCGAAACGCTCTCGGAGGGCGGTGACAAGGTCAAGTACTTCGAGGGCACGCCGATTCCGACTTCACTCGTGTTGGTGTTCGTGATGGCTGCTGCTGCCTGGCAAGGGGCCCTGGACGATCGGCTGTGGTTCGGCGTCGTCGAGATCGGCGGCTTTCGGCTCCATCCGCTGGTACTGCTGTTCGCCGTTTCGGGCGCGTTGATGGTCAGCCGCATCCGCATTCCGAAGATTTAGAGCCTCTTGGCGTTTGCGGGCGGCCGGCAAGGTCGCGCTCTTCGACGCCTGCCATGTTCGATGCCGTACAGACAGCGACCATGAATTGGTGCAGAGTGCGCCTCCCGCTACTGCTGGGGATCGATATGGACGAACGTCAGTTTGAGCGCCGCAAAGAGGCGCACGAGCCGGAAGACGCGATGTCGCCCGATGTGCTGGCGCTGTTGGTGTTGTGCGGTGGAAGAATTCGTGCGAGCGACAGGGTCTCCACACCTGCTCCCAACCGCGAATTCACGGATCGGCGGCGCAAGGAACGGCGCGGCGCCGATTTCCCAGGGCAACCGGGTCTCTTCTAAAGGCAGCCTGGGCAACGAGATGCTCCTGGTCAACGGTGGCCAGGCACCGGCTGGCCGGGACAGGGCTGCGGCGTGCGCGATCAATTCAACGATGGCAACCAGGTCGCCAGCTTCGGGAAAATCAGCAGCAACCCCACCGCCAGCAGTTGCAGCACCATGAACTGCACCATGCCGGCGTAGATGTCCTTCATGTCCCACTGCGGCACGACGCCCTTGAGGAAGTAGGCTGATAGCGCCACCGGGGGCGACAACCACGCGGTCTGCAAGGTCACGGCGACGAGCGTGCAGAACCAGATCAGGTCGATGCCGGCGGCTTGCACGATGGGCAGCACGATGGGCACGACGATCAGCACGATGGGCACCCACTCGAGCGGCCAGCCGAGCACGAAGATCTGCGCCAGGATGACGATCAGCATCAGCATCGGTGGCAATGCCAGGCTGGTCAGCATCTGCGCCAGGAAGTCGGCGCTGCCCAGGCGCGAAAATACGGCGCCGAACAGGTTCGACGCGGTGACGAGCAGCAGGATCATGCTCGAGATCTCGAGTGTCGAGTAGGCCGCCTTGCGGATCTTCGCGAGCGTCATCCGCCCCGAGCCGACAGTCAGCACGAAAGTGGCGAAGCAACCGACGGCACCAGCATCGGTGGGCGTGGCGATGCCGGCCAGGATGACGCCCAGCGTGGACATGATCACCACGATCACCGGCATCACGCCGATCGCCAGATCACGCACCACCGGACCCATGCTCTTCGGGCGCATCTCGAGCGGCAGGGCCGGGCCGAGGCTGGGTTTGATCCAGCAGCGCACCAGCGTCCAGGCGATGAAGATCGACGACAGCAGCAAGCCCGGCAGCACTGCAGCGGCAAACAGGTCGGTCGCGGGAACGCCGACCACCGGGCCCATCACGATCAGCATCACCGAGGGTGGAATCAGGATGCCCAGCGTCCCGCCAGCGGTGATGGTGCCGGCCGACATTTTCGCGTCGTAGCCGCTCTTGATCATCGACGGCCCGGCCATCACGCCGAGCAGCGTGACGGACGAGCCCACGATGCCGGTGGCGGCCGCGAAGATCGTTGCGGTGATCAGCACCGCCAGGTAAAGCGAACCGTTCAGCCTGGCCAGCAGTTGTTGAATGCCGACGAACAGCCGCTCCATGATCCCCGACTGTTCGAGCAGGAAGCCCATGAACAGGAAGAAAGGAATCGCCGCGAGCACGGTGTCTTTCATCACCGAATAGGTCTGCAGCACGGCGAGGTCGAACACCACCGGGCCAAGCGCGATGAAACCGGTGCCCAGCGCCACGGCGCCGAGCGTGAAGGCGATCGGAAAACCGATGAAGATGACGGCGAACAGCACGCCCAGGGCGACGATGCCCAGGATTTCATTGCTCACAGAATCACCTCGGACGCCGATGGACGGTCGGGCCAGCGGCGGTGGCGGATCGCGTAAACGCACTTCAGACACTCGCTCACGCCCTGGATCAGCAACAGCAAACCCGTGAGCGGCATCGCCAGCTTGAAGGGCCAGGTGATGGGTTGCCACGAACTGCTGACGAAGGTTTCGTTCGTGACCCAGGCTTTCATGAAATAGCCCCAGCCAACGAAGATGAACACACCGGCGAAGGGCAGGAACATCAGCACATAACAAGTCAGGTCAACCATCGCCTGCCGGCGTGGCGACCAATTCGCGTGCAGCGAATCGGTGCGCACATGGCCCTTGCGCTGCAATGTGAACGCCGAACCGAGCATGAAAAAGGTACCGTACAACATGAACGTCATGTCGTACGCCCATTGGGTGGGCGCGTTGAACACGTCGCGTGCGACCACGTCGTAGCACAGCGACAGCACCAGCGGTGCGAGGAACCCGGCGAGCCAGTGTCCGGAAACGGGGGCCGCCTGGTCGAGGCGCCGCGCCCGCTGCGCCAGCAGTCGGTCGGGG
>JANNKS010000127.1:0-2950 GCA_031396425.1 Rhizobacter sp.
CAAGCGCGCGACGAGCCATGACACCGCGAATGGGGCCTCCGCCCGGGGGCTCCACCACCGCCCTGCTTCAACTGTCGGTGGCCCGCCTCGTGTCGGGGTGCCACTGGGATGCCGGGGCAGGTGGTTCGGGGTACGGTCGCAGGCCCCATTCGCGGTGTCATGGCCCGTCGCGGGCTTGGACGGCGTTGATGGCGCTGCGCGCCGTGGACCCCATCGGGTGCCCCGCGAGCGTGGGCCGGAGAGCGTACCCCGGGCCACCTGCCCTCGCGCGGAGCTTGGGCTGGGCGCAGCCACAAACGGCACCACTGGTCCATCAGCCAGTCTTTCCCAGCGCAGGCTTGTTTCATGCGTCGCCGGTGGCGCATGGCGCAATGGACCACTGACATGCCCGCCACCTCGACCGCCGACACGGTCATCCAGGTCAGCAAGGTGTCGACACGCTTCGGCGACCATGTCGTGCACACCGATCTGAATCTCGACGTGAAACGCGCCGAGATCTTCGCTTTGGTCGGCGGCAGCGGCTCGGGCAAGTCGACGCTGCTGCGCGAGATGATCCTGCTGCAGCGCCCGGATTCGGGTTCGATCGAAATCCTCGGCGTCGACCTGCACGAACTGGCCGACGACGCCGCGCTCACATTGCGCCGCCGCTGGGGCGTGATGTTCCAGCACGGCGGCCTGTTCGGTGCGCTGACGGTGAAAGAGAACGTCGGCCTGCCGCTGCGCGAGCACACCGATCTGCCCGACGCGCTGATCGACGATATCGCCGCCTGGAAGATCGCGATGACCGGCCTGGCGCCGGAGGTCGGCGCCCAGTACCCGGCCGAGCTGAGCGGCGGCATGATGAAGCGTGCCTCGCTCGCGCGGGCGCTGGCGCTCGACCCCGAGTTGCTGTTCCTCGACGAGCCGACCGCCGGCCTCGACCCGGTCAGCGCCGCGGGCGTCGACGCGCTGGTGCTGCAACTGCGCGAGTTGTTCGGCCTGACGATCGTGATGATCACGCACGACCTCGACCTGTTGTGGCAGGTCGCCGACCGCGTCGCCGTGCTCGGCGACGGCAAGGTCCAGGGCGTCGCCTCGATGACGGAACTGGCGCGCGATCAGAACCCCGCGATCCGGCCGTATTTCGAAGGCCCGCGAGCGCGCGCCGCACAGGAGCGCGGCGCACCGCAGGCTCGCGCGCGCCGTGGCGCGACAACCAAGGAGCCAGCATCGAAACCAAAGTGAGCTACACCCTGGTCGGCGCGTTCGTGCTCGTGCTCGGTGCGGTGCTGATTGCCGGCGTGCTGTGGCTTGCTTCGGGCGGGGCCATGCAGAAGAAGCACGACTTCTACCTCGCGATCGAGGACGAATCGGTCGCCGGCCTGAACCTGAACGCGCCGGTCAAGTTCAACGGGGTCGATGTGGGCAAGGTGCGCGACATCCAGATCGACCCGGCCAACCCGGAGCGCGTATTGCTGGTGTTTGCGATCGAGCGCGGCACACCGATCAAGGAGGACACCGTCGCGGTGCTGAAGACGCAGGGCCTGACCGGCATCGCCTACGTCGAGCTCGGCGGCGGCACGCGCGACGCCGCGCCGCTGCGCGCCAGCGCACCGGGCCAGCTCCCGGTGATCCGCACCAAACCGTCGCTGAGCGCACGCCTTGAAAACGTGCTCACCAACGTGCTGTCGAAACTCGACCGCACCTCGGGCAACATCGACGCGCTGCTGAGCGACGAGAACCGCGCCGCGTTCAAGAGTGCGCTCGCCGACGTCGCCCTGCTGTCGGGCACGCTCGCCGCACGCCGGAGCACGATCGACACCGGCCTGGCCAGCGCCGCACGCACCTTCGACAAGGCCGAGCGCCTGACGGCCCGGCTCGGCCAGGTTGCCGAGAAACTCGACCCCGTGGTCGCACAGCTCGGCCCGGCCATCGAGCGTTTCGGCCGCAGCGCCGAAGCGGTGGAGAAGATGGGCAACGAGGCCGCGCTGGCCAGTGCGAGCGCGGGCAAGACGGTGGCCACGGTCGGCGGCGACGTGCAACGCTTCACCGCTCAGACCCTGCCCGAACTGCAGCGCCTGCTGGGCGAGATGAGCGAGCTGTCGACGTCGTTGCGGCGCCTCAGCGAGCAGACCGAGCGTGATCCGGCCGGCCTGCTGTTCGGCCGCGGCCTTCTGCCCGAGGGGCCGGGCGAGTCGTCGTCCGCCTCGCGCCCGCCATGAACGACTTGCGCTGCACGCCCGCGTGGCGGCGTTGCGCTGCCGGTGTGTTGCTGACGCTGGCGGGCGGTTGCAGCGCGCTGCTGCCCAGGCCGACGCCGACCGCCCCACCGGCGCACTATTCACTCGACGGCGCGCCCGCATCGACGGGGGCATCGACGCCGGCGTCGCGCAGCGGCCCCTCGGCGCGGCCGGCCGGCGCGCCGACGCTGCTCATCGACGCTCCGCGCGCAGCCGCGGGGTTCGACAGCCGGCGCATCGTCTACACGCGCGAGCCGCACCGGCTCGAGGCCTTTGCGCACAGCGAATGGGTCGACACGCCGGCGCGCATGCTGGCGCCCCTGATCGTCAGCGCCGTCGACAACAGCGGCGCGTTTCGTGTCGTTGTGCCGGCGACCAGCGCGGCGGCGGGCGACCTGCGCCTGGACACCGAGATCGTGCGCCTGCAGCAGGAATTCGGCGGTGCGCCCAGCCGGGTGCGCTTCACGCTGCGCGCCACGCTCGTGGACCTGACGACCCGCCGTGTGCTGGCGTGGCGTGAGTTCGATCGAACCGCGGCGTCGGCGAGCGAGGATCCGCAAGGCGGGGTGGCCGCGGCGAATCGTGTGGTGCGCAGCGTGCTGGATGAGTTGGCGGCGTTCTGCGCCGAGGCGACTCTCAATCGATGATTCCTGTCCGCCGCTGGGTGCCTGGGGGTGGGTCGCGCCTGGATGAGAGCCAGTTTCGTCATCCCGGCGCAAGCCGGGATCCAC
>JANNKS010000484.1:0-3539 GCA_031396425.1 Rhizobacter sp.
GCCGATGGCTTCCACCGTGGCGGTGGTGATGGTGCTGCTGATCATCGTGCCCCTGGCAATCTTCAACCGCTACCAGGCGCAAACGCAGGAGACGAAGCGATGAGCGGGGGCAAGACGCTGTTCGGCCCGGCGTTCGCGCGAGGCTTCGGCAAGGCCTGGCTGATGGCAGGCTTTGCGTTTCTCTACCTGCCCATCGTGGCACTGGTCATCTACTCGTTCAACGATTCGCCGATTCCGAACCGCTGGTCGAGTTTCACGCTCAAGTGGTACGCCGCCCTGGCGGACGACCAGGAAATGCTTGCCGGCCTGTGGCTCAGCATTCGCATCGCATTCTTCACGGCGTGCGCCTCGCTTGTGCTGGGCACGCTGGCCGCATTCGCACTGAACAAGTACAAACGCTTCACCGGCCGCACGATGTTCGGCGGCATGATCAGCGCGCCCCTCGTGATGCCCGAAGTGATCATCGGGCTGTCGCTGCTGTTGATGCTGGTATCGGTGCAACGCGCGATCGGTTTTCCAGAACGAGGCATGTTGACCATCTGGCTCGGCCACCTGTTGCTCGGCATGGCGTATGCCACGGTGGTGGTGCAGGCGCGCCTGCAAGACCTCAACCCGCAACTCGAAGAAGCCGCGATGGACCTCGGCGCGCGCCCCTGGGAGGTGTTCACGCTCGTCACCTTGCCGATGATCGCGCAGGCGCTGATGTCGGCCTGGTTGCTCACGTTCACGCTGTCGCTCGACGACGTCGTACTGTCCGCCTTCTTGTCCGGCCCCGGGGCGACGACGATGCCGCTGGTGATCTTTTCACGCGCCCGACTCGGCCTGAACCCGAGTGTGAATGCGATCGCGACGCTGATCGTGCTGCTGGTGTCGATCGGTGTCGTCGTCGCCAGCCTTGCCATCGCCCGATCGGAACGCAAACGGGCGCAAGACATGGCCGCCGCTGCGCGCGGTGGCTGAACCAGCACGCCCCAATATCTTTCTACGAATGATCACAAAAGGAGACCTTGCATGAAAACCCACCCCATCACGGCGATCGCACAGGCGGCGGCACTCGCCATCGGTGCCACATTTGCCGCTGGCTCATTCGCCCAAAGCCCGGCCGACCTTCTGCGGGAGATCCAGGCTCTGAAAGACCGCGTCGCCGAACTCGAAGGCAAGAAACCGGCCGGCGCACCATCCGCGGCGCAGTGGGGCATGACGCCTGAACAGTCCGCCGAGTTCAACCGCATTGCCGTGAAGGCGGAAGCGATGGAAGACGCGCGCGACGCATCCGGCCTGAAGTTGCTCAAGATTTCCGGCTACATGGACCCGACGTTCATCTACAACAAGCGGCAGGATCGCGCCGGATTCCAGTTCCTGAACGCCGTCAGCGACGACCTTTACAACTACGACAACTCGTACTTTGGCGCTGCCGTGATCGACTTTCAGAAGGAAACCGACAGCGGTACGAAGTGGCGCCTGACGCTCGCGCCGAACCGCGGTGTTGGCGCCGTGTTCGATGGGCAGTCGCCGGTGCACGAGGCGAGCATCTCGGTGCCTTTGACAGACCTGCAGACCCGCTTCATCGCCGGCCAGATTCCGGATTGGTCGGGCTATGAATACCTGCAACCCACGCTGAACAAGCTCATCACCCACAACCTGCTGTTCGACTTCACGGTGCCCACCGCCTACACCGGCGCCGGCATGGAAATCACGAGCGGCAAGTGGATTGTCAAGAGCGTGATCGCTAACCTGAATTCGAGCAAGCGCACTTCAGGCAACAAGGGCCCGACGCTGAACTACCGGGTCGACTATTCGCGTGGTGAATTCCAGGGCTTTGGTTTTGCCGGCTCGCATGGCAAGGCAGCCAACTTCGCTGACGCCAATGGCGTCGACTCGCGCCTGGACCTCTTTGAACTGGACGCCTATTTCATTCGCGGTGACTGGACAGCGCAAGGGCAAGTCGGACTTGGCAAACACAAGGGTGCAGCCGTGATACCCGATCCGGCAACCGGTGCGTTGCGCGATTCGAGTTGGTGGGGCGCCTCCGGACTGGTGGCCTACAAGTTCGATCCGCGCGTGGAAGGCACAGCGCGTCTGGACTACGTGAACAACAAGAAGAATGGTGGCGGCTTGCTTGGCTACACCTCGGTTGATGGGCGCAATGGCATTGGCCCCGACGGCACGCTGGGCTGCGACGTCGACCCGACCATCACCGGATGTGACACGGGCGCAAATCGCATGGCCCTGACGCTCGGCGCGAGCTGGCTGTTCAACCTCAACACGACGTTCAAGGCCGAGTACCGCATCGACCGGGCCAACCTGCCCGTGTTCCTGGACGTGAAGAGCAACACCTATTCGAAGACGAACCAGTTGTTCGGCGCTTCGGTGCTGGTGTCTTTCTAGGATCGAGCCGCGCCCCGGGAGCGCGCCCTGCATCCGGCGCTCCAATGGAGCGCGTCGTCGCTGGGCGCAGGCAGATCGAGGCGGCACGGGCAACGCACAGGCTCGGCCGACCCGAAACGCATTCAATGCCGGCCCGCGACCGAGCGCGTCCGAGCGAACACGCCACACCGCAGCGCTTGCTGCAAAATGGCGCCCTGCGTGACACCCCCTGCGCCGCTGCGGCAGGAAAGCAACCAGGATCTGCCCATGAACAAACCCACACCCGACTGGCATGCCGCCGCCAAGAGCATTCGCATTGACGGGCGAGCCGTGATTGCTGGTCAACGCCTCGACGCTGCTTCGGGCGAAACGTTCTCCAGCCTGTCACCGATCGACGGGCGTGCACTGGCCAACGTGGCACGCGGCCGCGCCCCCGACATCGATGCGGCGGTCGCGTCGGCGCGCAAGGCCTTCGACGATGGCCGCTGGGCCGACAAGGCACCGGCAGTGCGCAAGAAGGTGCTGCAACGCTTCGCCGAAAAGATCCTCGCCGCCAGAGACGAATTGGCTTTGCTCGAAACGCTGGACATGGGCAAGCCCATCCAGTACAGCCTGGGCGTCGATGTGGCCGCGACGGCGCGCTGCATCGCCTGGTACGCCGAGGCGGTGGACAAGGTCTACGATGAAATCGCCCCGACGCCGCGCAACTCGCTCGCGTTGATCACGCGCGAACCGATGGGCGTGATCGGTGCGGTGGTGCCGTGGAACTACCCGATGATCATGGCCGCGTGGAAGCTCGGTCCGGCCCTGGCCGCCGGCAACAGCGTGGTGCTCAAGCCGAGTGAAAAGTCGCCGCTGAGCGCATTGCGCCTGGCCGAACTGGCCGTCGAAGCCGGCCTGCCCGAAGGAGTGTTCAATGTGGTTCCGGGCTACGGCCACGAAGCCGGCGAGGCGCTCGCGCTGCACATGGACGTCGACGCCATCGGCTTCACCGGCAGCACCCGGGTGGGCCGCAAGATGCTTGAGTATGCGGGACGCAGCAACCTCAAACGCGTCTACAACGAACTGGGCGGCAAGTCGGCGTTCGTCGTGTTCGACGATTTCGCCAACCTCGAACGCGCCGCAAAGACCGTCGCGGGCAGCATGTTCTTCAACCAGGGCGAAAGCTGCAA
>JANNKS010000510.1:0-2169 GCA_031396425.1 Rhizobacter sp.
GGGGGGCAGCAGGCGGGTCAGGTCGCGCGTGCGGTAGCGCACCACCGGCAGGGCTTCCTTGGTGAGCGTCGTGAAGACGAGTTCGCCTTCTTCGCCTTCGGGCAGAACTTCGCCGGGGTCGGGGTTGATGATCTCGGGGTAGAAATGGTCTTCCCAGATCACCGGGCCGTCTTTCGACTCGATGCATTCACAGGCCACACCCGGGCCCATCACTTCTGACAGGCCATAGATATCGACCGCGTCGAGCGCCGCGTTCGCTTCGATTTCGCGGCGCATCGCCTCGGTCCACGGCTCGGCGCCAAAGATGCCGACCTGGATCGACATCTCGCGCGGGTCCAGGCCGAGGCGGCGAAATTCTTCGATGATCACCTGCATGTAGCTCGGCGTCACCATGATGATGTGCGGCTTGAAATCGAGGATCAGCTGAACCTGTTTTTCGGTCTGCCCGCCCGACATCGGAATGACGGTGCAGCCCAGCCGTTCGGCGCCATAGTGCGCGCCCAGCCCGCCGGTGAACAGGCCATAGCCGTACGCGACGTGCACGATGTCGCCGGCGCGTCCGCCGCAGGCGCGGATCGAGCGGGCGACCAGATTCGACCAGTTGTCGATGTCGTTCTGGGTGTAGCCCACCACGGTGGGCTTGCCGGTCGTGCCCGACGAGGCGTGGATGCGCACCACCTTCTCGCGCGGTACCGCAAACATGCCGAATGGATAGTTCGCGCGCAGGTCGGCCTTGGCGGTGAAAGGGAACTTCGACAGGTCGGCAAGCGTCTTCAGGTCGCCCGGGTGCACGCCTTTGGCCTCGAAGGCCTTGCGATAGTGCGCCACCTTGTCGTAGGCCAGAGTCAACGATGCCTTCAGGCGCTGCAGTTGCAGCGCCCGCAGTTCATCGCGGCTCGCGCTCTCGATCGGTTCAAGTTCGCCGGGGGCGGGGTGCTTCACGGGCATTCGAGTCTCCGGTTGCGAGTGACGAACTCAGAGGGGGACCAGATGGCCCTTGATGCGGGCAGAGCGTCCGCGGAACAGGGCGATCAGTTCGTTGCGCTGGTTGTGCACCGTCACGTCGTAGACCCCGGTGCGGTTCGCCTGCGACGCGACAGCCGCTTGCGCGCTCAGTTGGTCGTCCACCCTGCCGGCGAGCAGCAGTTCGATGTCGAAGCCCGACGCCACCGCGGTGTGGTTCCATGAATTGCAGGCATAGGCGAACGCCGTGTCGGCCAGCGTCGCGATCAGTCCGCCGTGGCAGATGCCGAAGCCGTTGGTCATGTCCGGGCGCACCGTCATCGTCACAGTGGCGGATCCGGGCCCGACGGCGGGGACCCGCATGCCCAGCGCCTTGGAGGCGGCATCGGTGGCGAACATGGTGTCGCGAACGCGCTCGGCCAATGCTTGCGCTGCATCGTCGCGGGCACTCATCAACGGTCCTTGAAGCTCGGGCTGCGCTTGTTGAAGAAGGCACTCACGCCTTCCAGGTAGTCGGCGCTGGCGCCCATGCGCCGTTGCACATCGGCTTCCATGCTCAGCGCTTCCGACAGCGTCTGGTGATCGGCCTGCGAAAACGCGCGCCGCGTTTCGGCCAGCGCGCGCACCGGCATGGCAGCGAGGCGCTGTGCCAGCGCGAGCACCTCGGTGCCGAGCGCGGCGTCGTCGACGCAACGGTAGATCAGGCCGATGCGCTGCGCTTCTTCAGCGGGCAGTTTGTCGCCCAGCATGGCCAGGGCCATTGCCTGCGCGCGGCCGACCAGGCGCGGCAGAAGCCAGGTGCCCCCGCAATCGGGTACCAGGCCGATCCTGGAGAACGCCTGGATGAACGAGGCCGAGCGAGCCGCGACGACGAAATCGCAATTCAGCGCCAGGTTCGCACCCGCGCCGGCGGCCACACCGTTCACGGCGGCGACCAGCGGCACCGGGAAATCGTGCAGCAGCAACGCCAGGGGCTTGTAGCGCGCTTCGATCAGGGCGCCGATGTCTTTCGGCCTGGCGCCGGGGGTCAGGTCGGGTGCGATCGCCGGGTCGGACAGGTCCTGCCCGGCGCAGAAGCCGCGTCCCGCGCCGGTGATCACGACACATCGCACGGCGCTGTCGTGGGCGGCTTGTTTCAGCGCCGCGATCAGCGCGTCGTGCAGTTCGCCGGTGAAGCTGTTCAGCGCCTGCGGGCGATTCAGCGTC
>JANNKS010000546.1:0-5087 GCA_031396425.1 Rhizobacter sp.
GGTCAGCGTGCCCAAGAGCGACATGCGCAGCAGCAAGCTCGTGGACGGCGTGGTGTGGGACGGCAGCAACCCGGCCAAGTACGCCGACTCGTTCAAAGTCAAAGCCTGAGCGCCTGAAACACAAAGGGAAGGGAGTCCATCATGGTCAGTGCTGTTTTCCATTCGCCGCTGGGGGGCACGTCAAGCCCGTCCGGCGCACCGGTCGGGGTGGCCAACCCGGTCGGCAAACCGGCGCCGTTGCCAGCCGCTACGGCACCTGCCGCGGCACGCATGCCGTTCGACTGGCGCGGGCTGTGGCTCAAGGTGCTGCCACCGGTCTTCGGCATGGCGCTGATGGTCGGCATCTGGGCGCTGTTCACGATGAACAGCAGCACCTTCCCGACGCCAGCCGCCACTTTCGACGCGGCGGTGACGCTGTTCGCCGACCCGTTCTACAGCAAGGGGCCGAACGACCAGGGCATCGGCTGGAACATCCTGTTCTCGCTCGAGCGCGTGGCGATCGGCTTCGGCATGGCGGCGGCGGCGGGCATTCCGCTCGGTTTCATCATCGGCCGCTTCGAGTTCATGAACCGCATGTTCTCGCCGCTGATCAGCCTGCTGAAACCCGTGTCGCCGCTGGCCTGGCTGCCGATCGGCCTGTTGGTGTTCAAGGCCGCGAACCCGGCGGCGATCTGGACCATCTTCATCTGCTCGATCTGGCCGATGGTGGTCAACACCGCTGTCGGCGTGCAGCGCGTGCCGCAGGACTACCTGAACGTGGCGCGGGTGCTGAACCTGAGCGAGTGGAAGGTCATCACGCGCATCCTGTTCCCGGCCGTGCTGCCGTACATGCTGACGGGTGTGCGCCTGTCGGTGGGCACAGCGTGGCTGGTGATCGTGGCGGCCGAGATGCTGACCGGCGGTGTGGGCATCGGCTTCTGGGTCTGGGACGAGTGGAACAACCTCAACGTCAAGCACATCATCATCGCGATCTTCGTGATCGGCATCGTCGGGCTGGCGCTGGAGTACCTGCTCATCACGCTGGCCAAGCGCTTCAGCTTCGCGGATTGAAGGAGCTGAGCATGAATCATTTCATCCAGGTCGAGAACGCCGAGATGGTGTTCAGCACCAAGAAGGGCAACTTCCACGCGCTGCGCGAGATCGACATGACGGTCGACAAGGGTGAGTTCATCACCTTGATCGGCCACTCGGGCTGTGGCAAGTCCACCCTGTTGAATCTGATCGCGGGGCTGACCAAGCCCAGCAGCGGCGTGTTGCTGTGCGACCAGCGCGAGATCGACGCGCCCGGGCCGGAGCGCGCGGTGGTGTTCCAGAACCACTCGCTGCTGCCGTGGCTGAGCTGCTTCGACAACGTGCATCTGGCCGTCGAACGCGTCTTCGGCGAGCGCGAGAACAAGGCCCAGCTGAAGGCACGTACCGAGGCGGCGCTCGAACTGGTGGGCATGGGCCACGCGCTTCAGAAGCGCCCGCATGAAATTTCGGGCGGCATGAAGCAGCGCGTGGGCATCGCACGTGCACTGGCGATGGAGCCCAAGGTGCTGCTGATGGACGAACCCTTCGGCGCGCTCGACGCCCTGACTCGCGCGCATCTGCAGGACGAGCTGCTGAAGATCGTCGCCCGCACCCACAGCACCGTGGTGATGGTCACGCACGACGTGGACGAGGCGGTGCTGCTGTCGGACCGCATCGTGATGATGACCAACGGCCCGGCCGCCACCATCGGCGAGATCCTGCGCGTGGACCTGCCACGCCCGCGCCACCGGGTCGAGTTGGCCGAAGACCGCCACTACGTGCAATGCCGCAAGGAGGTGCTGGACTTCCTGTACACGCGGCAGGGGCATGTCGAGAAGGCGGTGGCGTGATGGGCATGGTGGCAGCACCCGCCGTGATCAAGAAGACCTTCATCAAGGCCACGGAATTCTGGGTGCCGAGCCGCGACCGCAGCTTTCTCGAATACGGCGGTGGGCTCTACGGCGCGGCGACACGCTTCGGCGCACTGAGCCGCACCTTGTGCTTCGCGCGCGGCGACGGCCTGCCCGGCCAGGCGTGGGAGGCCGGCCACCCGATCGTGCTGCGCCAGTTCGTCGGCTCGTACTTCCAACGCACCTCGGCTGCGCACGCCGAGGGGTTGACCTGCGCGATCGCGATGCCGATCTTCGCCGGCGACTTTCTCACCTCGGTGCTGGTGATCTTCTGCGGCGACAACGACGAAGGCCAGGCCGGCGCGATCGAGCTGTGGCACAACGACCCGGCAAAGTCGAAGGACATGACGCTGGTCAACGGCCACTACGGCAACACCGGCGACGCGTTCGAGTTCATCTCGCGCCGCACCAGCTTCCGCCGCGGCCACGGCCTGCCGGGCGCGTGCTGGGGCAGCGGCATGCCGGTGTTCATGGAAGACCTGGGCAAGGCCAGCGGCTTCCTGCGCGGCGACACGGCCGAGAAGGTGGGCATCAACCGCGGCTTTGCCGTGCCATGCCCGGCCGGGCGCGGCGAGTCGTACGTGCTGGCGTTCCTGTCGGCGCTGGCCACGCCGATCGCGCGCCGCGTCGAGGTGTGGGAGCGGTTGAGCGAAGAGGAAACCGTCTCTACCGCCGACGGCGCGGCCGGCCCGCAACTGCGCCGGGTGTCGGGCTTCTGCGAGGCGCTGGGCTCGCTGGCCGCATCGACCCAGGCGCCGTCGCTCGGGTTCGGCCAGGGCACCATCGGCCAGGTGCTGCTGACCGGCGTGCCCGGCATCAGCAACCACGCCGACTCCGAGCCGGTCGGGCTGGGCGCCGCGGCAAAAGACGCGGGGCTCAAGTCGCTCGCCGCCATCCCGGTCATCCGCAATGGCCGCACCGTGGCCTGCGTCGCGTTGTACTTCTGACAGATCCGGAGACCCGAGCATGAAGAAAATGAAACTCGTTGTCGTCGGCAATGGCATGGCCGGCATCCGCGCGGTCGAAGAGCTGCTGAAGATTGCGCCCGACCTGTACGAGATCACCGTGTTCGGTGCCGAGCCGCACCCGAACTACAACCGCATCCTGCTCAGCCCGGTGCTGGCCGGCGAGCAGACGGTGGATCAGATCATCCTCAATCCGCTCGCCTGGTACGCCGAGAACAACATCGCGCTGCACTCCGGCTGCAAGGTGGTGGACGTGCTGCGCGGTCGGCGCATCGTCAAGGCGGTGGCCGCCGACGGCCGCGAGATGGAGATGGAATACGACCGGCTGCTGCTCGCCACCGGCTCGTTTCCGTTCATCCTGCCTGTGCCGGGCAAGGACCTGCAGGGCGTGATCGCCTACCGCGACATCGCCGACACGAACGCGATGATCGACGCGGCAACGAAGTACAAGCATGCCGTCGTGATCGGTGGCGGCCTGCTCGGGCTGGAAGCGGCCAACGGGCTGATGCTGCGCGGCATGCAGGTGACGGTGGTGCACATCATGCCGTGGCTGATGGAGCGCCAACTCGACGACGTGTCGGCGCGCATGCTGCAGAAGTCGCTCGAAGACCGCGGCCTGACCTTCATGCTGGGCGCGCAGACGCAGGCGCTGCTGGGCAATGAAGCGGGCCGCGTGAAGGCGGTGCAGTTCAAGGACGGCACAGAGATTCCTGCCGACCTGGTGGTGATGGCCGCCGGCATCCGCCCCAACACCGAGCTGGCCGAAAAGATCGGCCTGCACTGCAGCCGCGGCATCGTCGTCAACGACACGCTGCAGACGGTGACCGACCCGCGCATCTACTCGGTCGGCGAATGTGCGGCGCACCGGGGCATTGCCTACGGGCTGGTGGCGCCGCTGTTCGAGCAAGGCAAGGTCTGCGCCACGCACCTGGCGCACTTCGGCATCGGCCGTTACACCGGCTCGCAGACCTCGACCAAGCTCAAGGTCACCGGCATCGACCTGTTCTCGGCCGGCAACTTCATGGGCAAGGCCTCGGCCAAGCCCGAAGACGCCGACTGCGAAGAGATCGTCATGAGCGACCCGTACGGCGGCGTCTACAAGAAGCTCGTGATCAAGGACGACAAGCTGATCGGCGCCTGCATGTATGGCGACACGGTGGATGGCTCCTGGTATTTCAAACTGCTCCGCGAAGGGCGCAAGATCGGCGACATCCGCGAGAAGCTGATGTTCGGCCAGTTGACGTCAGAGCGGAACATCGGCGACACAGGCCACCAGGGCCACAACAAGGCCGCGGCGATGGCCGACGCCGACGAGGTGTGCGGCTGCAACGGCGTGAGCAAGGGCACCATCTGCAAGGCCATCAAGGAGAAGGGCCTGTTCACGCTCGACGAGGTGCGCAAGCACACCAAGGCCAGCGCCTCGTGCGGCTCGTGCACCGGGCTGGTCGAGCAGTTGCTGATGTTCACGGCCGGCGGCGACTATTCGGCCGCGCCGACCAAGAAGGCGATGTGCGGCTGCACCGACGCGAGCCACCAGGAAACGCGCGACGCCATCAAGAACGAGCATTTGCTGACGATCGCCGGCGTCTACCAGCGCCTGGGCTGGCGCACGCCGAACGGTTGTTCGTCGTGCCGGCCGGCTGTCAACTATTACCTCATCAGCACCTGGCCGAAAGAGGCCAAGGACGATCCGCAATCGCGCTTCATCAACGAACGCAGCCACGCCAACATCCAGAAAGACGGCACCTACAGCGTGATCCCGTGCATGTGGGGTGGCGAGACCACGGCCGACGAGTTGCGCCGCATCGCCAATGCGGTGGACAAGTACAACATCCCCACCGTCAAGGTCACCGGCGGCCAGCGCATCGACCTGCTGGGCGTGAAGAAGGAGGACCTGCCGGCGGTGTGGAAAGACATCGGCATGCCCAGCGGCCATGCCTATGCCAAGGCGCTGCGCACCGTGAAGACCTGCGTCGGCAGCGAGTGGTGCCGCTTCGGCACGCAGGACAGCACGCAGATGGGCAAGGACCTGGAGCGCGCGATGTGGCGCATGTACGCACCGCACAAGGTCAAGTTCGCCGTCAGCGGCTGCCCGCGCAATTGCGCTGAGGCGGGCATCAAGGACGTCGGCATCATCGGCGTCGACTCGGGCTGGGAGATGTACGTGGCCGGCAACGGCGGCATCAAGACCGAAGTGGCG
>JANNKS010000569.1:0-6029 GCA_031396425.1 Rhizobacter sp.
AACACCTCGCCCCGGCGGGGGGGGCTGTGCGCGGCCCGCCCGACGCCGAATCGGCCGATCAACTGGTGCGCCACCACCGCTTCGACCTGATCATTCTGGACATCACGCTGCCGGGCAAGAGCGGCATCACCTGGCTGCGCGAACTGCGCGAACAGGGCTATGCCGGCGAGGTGGTGTTGATCACCGCGTTCGCCGACCTCGACACCGCGATCGAAGCACTGCGCGCCGGCGCGAGTGACTTCATCCTCAAGCCGTTTCGCGTCACGCAGATCCTCAACGCCGTCAAACACGGGCTGGAACGCGCCCGGCTGCACCGCGAGACCTGGGTGCTGCGCCGCGCCTGGCTGGCGCGCACGCCGCCGGCCGGCGCGCTGGTGGGCGGCTCGATCGCCATCAAGGGCCTGCAGGCCGCGCTGAAACGGGTCGCCGCCGTCAACAGCACCGTGCTGCTGACCGGCGAATCGGGCACCGGCAAGGAGTTGGCCGCGCTGGCGCTGCACCACAACAGCCCGCGCGCGGCGGGCCCGTTCGTGCCGGTGAACTGCGCGACGATGTCGGCCGAGCAGATCGAAAGCGAATTGTTCGGCCATGCCAAGGGGGCACCGTCGCTGCTCGAATCGCCCGTATTCGCCGCGGCAGGTGCGGGCGCGCCAACGCCGCGCAACAAGGGCCGCGATGGCCTGTTCGTCTATGCGCAAGGCGGCACGCTGTTCCTCGACGAGATCGGCGACCTGCCGGTGCCGTTGCAGGCCACGCTGCTGCGCGTGCTTGAAGACCGGCGCATCCGGCCGGTGGGCAGCGAACAGGAAATTCCGGTCGACGTGCGCATCGTCGCGGCGACGAACCGGCCGCTCGCACCCGAAGTGGCGGCCGGGCGCTTCCGCAACGACTTGTACTACCGGTTGCAGGTGGTGGAAATCAACCTGCCGCCGCTGCGCTCGCACAAGGAAGACATTCCCGATCTGGTGCAACATTTCATCGCCACGCTCGCACCGCAGCTCGGCGTGCCGCCGATGCAGGTGAGCGCCGATGAACTGGCCTACCTGGCGCAATACGACTGGCCGGGCAACGTGCGCGAGCTGCGCAACCTGATCGAACGCTCGCTCATCCTGGGCACGCTGAACGTGTCGGCGCTTTACCAGGGCCTGAAGCACACGCCGCCGCCGAGCGCCCGGCCTGGCGGGCCGCCCACGGCCGAACTTCCCACGGAACTGCACGCGCTGGAAAAGCAGCACATCCTGGCGGTGCTCGACTCGGTGGGCGGCGACAAGACGCGCGCCGCGCAACTGCTGGGCATCTCGCGGCGCACGCTCGAGCGCCGCGTGGCCGAGTGGGCTCACAGCTGAACGCGCCCTCAGCGTGCAAGCGTTTGTCGCACCATGCTGCTGAAGCGTTTTCAGCGGTTGCCCATTCGCAGCAAGCTGCTCGCGATGGTGTTGGTGCCGCTGGTGGTGGTGCTGCCGTTGCTCGGCGTGACGCTGCTGTTCTGGCTGAACACCGCGTTCGACCAGTTGCTGACCACCAAGATCCGCTCCGACCTGGCAGTGGCACAAGGCTACTTCGACCGCGTGCTCGGCGAGGTCGGTGCCAGCACCGGCGCGGTGGCCGACTCGCATGCATTGCACCTGCGGCTGTCCGGTCGCGACCTGCACGACCTCGGCGCGCTGATGCAGCAGTTCCGCCAGCGCGAAGGGCTGGACTTCATCAACCTGCGCGCGCCGGACGGCACGCTGCTCGCAACCGACCAGGGTGGGCAGGCTCTGGCCGCGCCTGCAGCACTTTCCGGCACTGCGGAATCGGCCTCAGCCGCAACGAGTTCCGCACTTGCGGCAGCCGCGCCGGGGCCTCTTGCGCCGCCATTTCGCGCCAGCCGGCGCACCGACGGCCGCGCCGACGCCAGCATCGAAGTGCTGATGCCGCACGCGCTGGGCACCCTTGCGCCGGAACTTCGCGCCCGCGTGGTCGTGCCGCTGGTCGCGACGCGCAACGCCGCGCCCAGCGAGCGCACCCAGGAAGACCGCGCCATGGTCGTGCTGGCCAGCGCGCCGGTGCGCAGCAGCGAAGGCGCGCTGCTCGGCCACGTGCAGGCGGGTGTGCTGCTGAACCGCAACCTGCCGTTCATCGACCACATCAACAGCATCGTCTACCCGCAGGGCTCGCTGCCGTTCGGCAGCCGCGGCACCGCCACGCTGTTCCTCGACGACGTGCGCATCAGCACCAATGTGCGCCTGTTCGGCGACGACCCGGCGAACCGCGCCATCGGCACGCGCGTGTCGCAGACCGTGCACGACGAGGTGCTGCTGCGCGGCAACACCTGGCTCGACCGCGCGTTCGTGGTGAGCGACTGGTACGTGTCGGGCTACCTGCCGCTGCTCGACGGCCAGGGCCGGCGCGTGGGCATGCTCTACGTCGGGTTCCTGGAGCGCCCCTTCACGCTGCTCAAGGCGGGCGTGCTGGTTGCGATCGGCGCGATCTTCTTCGCCGTGATGCTCGGCTCGGCCGCCGTCTCGCTGCGCCTGGCGCGCAACATCTTCGCGCCGCTGGAACGCATGGCGCAGACGATGCAGCGCGTCGAATCGGGCGCGTTGTCGGCCCGTGTGGGCACGGTGCACAGCGGCGACGAAATCGGCCAGCTCGCGCTGCACCTCGACCGGCTGCTCGACAGCATCGACGAAAAGACCGGCGCGCTGCAGCGCTGGAACGCCGAACTCGACGCCAAGGTGTCCGACCGCACGCGCGAACTCGAAGCCGCGCAGCAGCAACTGGTGCGCAGCGAAAAACTTGCCGCCGTGGGCCAGCTCACCGCGAGCATCGCGCACGAAGTGAACAACCCGATCGCGGTGATCCAGGGCAACCTCGACCTGGTGCGCGAACTGCTGGGCAGCGACGCAATGCGGGTGGGCAGCGAGCTGCGCCTGATCGACGAACAGATCGAGCGCATGCGCCTGATCGTCACGCAACTGCTGCAGTTCGCCCGCCCGGGCGAGTTCGCCGGCTACGTGGTGAATGTCGACACCGCCGCCGTGCTCGACGACTGCCTGGTGCTGGTGGGCCACCTGCTGGCGAGCACGCACATCCAGGTGCAGCACGAAGCCAAGGCCACCCACCAACCCGCCATCAACCGTCATGAATTGCAGCAGGTGCTGGTGAATTTGCTCGTGAATGCGATCCACGCGATGCCCGACGGCGGCACCTTGACGCTCAGCACCCGTGACACCGAAGACGGTGGCGTCGCGATCACGGTGGCCGACACCGGCCCGGGCCTGGGGCCGGACCTCATCCGCGAACTGTTCAAACCCTTCGTCACGCGCAAGAAAGACGGCACCGGGCTGGGGCTGTGGATCAGCCGCAGCATCGTCGAACGCTATGGCGGGGATATCACGGCGGCGGATCGGGGTGATGGGCTGCGGGGAGCAGTGTTCACGGTTCTGTTGCGGCCTGAAGTACCGTCGCAACTCGGACCGATATCGAGATAGCACGGTCGACTCTGGCCCCATGCAAGTTCAAGCCAACAGATCAAACCCCTGAATTTCCACCTGCACGAACGCCCGCGTGAAGCCGGCCAGCGCCCGGTACAGCTGGGCGCGGGGTTGCAGCTCCAGCTCGTCGCACAGCTTTTCGACCCAGGGCTGCAGGTGGGCGCGGAAAAAACGTCGCTGCTGTTCCAGGTTGCTCACCGAGACATCGTCACCGGCGATCAGGTAGCGCATCACCTCGCAAAGCGCAGCGATGTGGTCTTCGGTTTCGCCGCGTTGTTCGGCGCGCGTCAAGCCGAGCGCTGCCAGGTCGGTGCGCAAATGGGCGAGCGGCTTTTCGTTCAGGAAGCCGGTGAGGTAGAACGAACCGTACAGGAACACTTCGGGCTTGCCCACGCCGAGGAACAGGGCGTCGTATTCTTCGGCGGCCTGCTGCGGCGTGGTGGTTCGCATCGCGGCCACCAGGGTCTGCCACGGCGCTTCGAGGAACGCGCCGGGCTGCGGCGCCTGCGTCACCGCCACGTCGAACTGCTCGCGCAGCGCGGCGTCGGGCGGGGCCAGCCACAGGCGCGCAAGCAGGCCGTAGAGCTCGGCGCGGGCGAGTTCTTCGCTGTCGTCGGCGGTGCTGAAGTTCAGGGTTTGGGTGGGCATGGCCTGGGGCGGCGAAGAGGGGGTGTGCGACGAGTGGGCCCCCGCGTTAGCCGGGGTGACGACGGCTGGGCCTACAGATCGGTGATGCGCACCTCGTTGGGGTTGGTGTGCAGGTCGATGACGCGGCAGTCACCGCACATCTTCAATCTATCGGCCGCCGTGCCCTGGAATGCCGAATGGCCGGCAAGTTTGGCGATCATGTTTTCGATTCCCGGCAGGGTGCCGAACAGTTTGCCGCATTTGATGCAGGCGTAGGGCTCGACTTCGTGCAGCACGCGCGGGTTGCGCCGCGCCTTGCCACCATCGGCCAGCCACAGGCGCGGCTCGAGAGTGATGGCGCCTTCCGGGCAGGTGGTGGCGCAGAGGCCGCATTGCACGCAGTTCTTCTCGATGAACTTGAGCTGCGGCTTGTCCGGGTTGTCGGCCAGCGCCGCTTCAGGGCAGGCGCTCACACAGCTCAGGCACATCGTGCACTTGGCGGTGTCGACATTCAGGCTGCCGAACGGGCTGTGCGACTGGAGCGCCTGCGCGGGCAACGCGATCGCTTCGGGCACTGCGGTCGAACACGACACCAGGTGCTCGATCGCCAGGTCGAGCGTGGCACGCTTGTCGGCCTGCACCGCGAATCCGGCCGCGCGGTTCACGCCCGCTGCGGGTGCGGCCTGCAGCGCGGCGTCGAGCGAGCGAACGTCGGTTGCGCTCACGATGCGAAAGTGTTCGCCCTGGAAGCCCAGGCCGCCGAGCACCGCCTGCGCCACCGCCATCTGCTCGGCCACCGCGGCGCGGTACTGCGGTGCTTCTTCCGCCGTCATCAACACCCACACCTGCGAAGCACCGTAGGCGATTGCCGCGAGCCACAGGTCGATGCCCACCGACGCGGTGTGCCACGCGTCCACCGGCAACACCCGCGCGGGCACGCCGCGCACCACCTTTTCGGTGCGCGCGGCGCGGCCGAGTTCGCCGATCAACGCCGCGCCGGCCCCCTGGCTGTGCAGCAGCAGCGCAGCGTTGCGCCCACCGGCGCGCTGGTAGGTCGAAAGCAGGGTGCGCAGGCGCTGGCCCATGTCGGGCGCGCTGGGCGTGGCATAGCTCAGCGCGCCGCTCGGGCACACCGTGGTGCACGCGCCGCAGCCCACGCACAGGTGCGGCTCGACGATGATGCCCGCGGCACTGGCCGCCACGCCCACGCCCGCGCCGCTGGCGCCCGCCATGCCGGCCGGGCCGCCGCGCGCGCCCTTGCTCGCCTTGCCCTTTTGCGACGCGTCGCTGCGAATCGCCTGCGCGGAGCACACGTCGATGCAGGCACGGCAGCCGATCACTTCATTGCGGCTGTGCGCGCAGATCTTCTGCTTGTAGTTGAAGAACTTGGGCTTCTCGAATTCGCCCACGCTTTCGCGCAGTTGAAGCACCGCAGCGATCAGCGCCGTGTCTTCGCCAGCGTGAAAGTAGCCCTGCGGCGGCTGGTGCAGCGCCAACGCCGGCGCGGCGCCGAGGTCGAGCACCAGGTCGAAGGGCTCGCTCACCGCTTGCGCTTCGCGCTGGAAGTCGATCGCTCCGGCGGCTTCGCACACGCGCACGCACTCGCGGTGGCTCTTGCAACGGCTCATGTCGACCTGGTAGCTGAAGTCGATCGCGCCTTCCGGGCAGACGTCGATGCAGGCGTTGCAGCGTGTGCACAGGTCGAGGTCGATGGCATTGCCGGCGCGCCAGCTCCCGGTCAGACCCCAAACCGCCAGCCGTTCACCCTCCAACCTCCCGGTCAGACCCCAAACCGCCAGCCGTTTGCCCTCCAACCTCCCGGTCAAACCCCATACCGTCAGCTATTTACATCTGAAACGCCCGGCTGCACGCCAAATTACTCACCGTTCACCCTCGCCTCACCCGGCCAAACCCCAAACCGCC
>JANNKS010000582.1:0-4293 GCA_031396425.1 Rhizobacter sp.
TATCAGGACGACGGGTCCTGCAAGTCGTGCCACACGGCCGACGGCATCAGAATCGTGCACCGGACCGAGAACATCACCAAGAACAACCCGGAGATCACCGCAGGCCTGGCCTCGTTCAAATACGAGATCAAGTCCGCCGCGGTCAACGCGAACAACGAGATCACGATCGAGTTCGGCGTGTGGCAGAAGATAGCGCCCTCCACCACCGAGACGCTGGTGACCTTCGTCCCCGCGGCGCCCGCGGTGACGAACCCGCTCACCGGGTTCACGGGCGGCCCGAGCTTCCTGCTTCCCTACGCGATGACCCAGGACGGCATCACGGCACCGGTGGACTACAACAACCTCGGGCGCACGTCCGCGCAGCCGCGGAGCGTGTCGGTTGCAAGCCTGCTGAGCACCAACAACGCAGCGACCGGTGGCATCGTGCCTTCGGTCACCAACGCGGGCTACTACACGGCGACCATCAAGGGCGCGAACTCGTACCCGGTGGGCGCCAAGCTGCGCGCGGTCTCCCTGCAGGGCTACTTCAACCAGATCACGCCACCGGCGTCGACGACCGCACCGAACGGCCGCCATGCCATCTCGGTGATCGTGCCGATCAGCGGCGACACAGCGCGTCGCAGGGTTGTGGATGCCGAGAAGTGCGCGGGCTGCCACGAGTGGTTCGAAGGGCATGGGGGAAATCGCGTCTACGAGACCCAGGTCTGCGTGGCCTGCCACGTGCCGGGCTTGACCTCCAGTGGACGCGGCGTCCCGGACAGCCTGCTCAACACCTGGAACTTCAACCTCGCGGGAACGAAGATCCTGACGGACTGGAAGTTCGACAAGACGCTTCCGAATGCCGCGTTGAAGTTCCCGGTGGTGACCAACAGCTTCAAGGACTTGATCCACGGGATCCACGCCGGCCGTGAACGGGTGTCGCCGTTCCAGGACGCGCGCGACCGATCCAGCAGCGGCGTGATCCAGTTGCTCGACTTCCGGCGCATGGATTTCCCCGGCAAGCTGAACAACTGCGAGACCTGCCACGTGACGGCAACGGCAGCGGCCTCGACGTACAACACCGTTCCGAGCGGCGCGCTGGTGTCGACGTACGAGTCGATCGATGCGGCCTACGCCGCTGCGGCCGCTGGCGCAACGGCCACTCCGGCAGACGCGAAGCGCTCGCTCGCGACGGCCAACGCGACCGACACGGTGACCACACCGTTCGCCGCCGCCTGCGTGAGCTGCCACGACTCGTCACCTGCCAAGGCGCACATTGCCATCAACGGGGGCGCGATCGGCCTGACACGAACGGCTGCGCAGCCAAGCCCGCGGCCGCTCGAAGACGTCGAGTCGTGCGCGGTGTGCCACGGCCCCGGGCGCGACTTCGACACTGCGGTGGTCCACAAGTAGGTCGATGACGAAGGGCGCGGAAAAAGGAGTGCCGCTCTTTCCGCCTTTCCACGAGACAACCCGGGGGGCGCTGCCTTCGGGTTCTTTCGCCACCGCGGAGTTGCTGATGCAAAGGCCGTTGATTGTTCTTGCCGTGTCGGCGGCGCTTGCGCTGCTCGGCAGCCACGCGTCGCGCGCCGCAGACAGAGCCATCGCGGCGCCGCCCCAGCCTGAAGGCAGCGCGGCCAAGTCGGGCCACAAGGCAGCCGCCGCCAAACTCGTCGACCTCAACGTCGCGAGTCGAACCGAGTTGAAGGCGCTGCCGGGCATCGGCGAGGCCGAAGTGGCGAAGATCGTCGCGAACCGGCCCTACCTGACCAAGACGGACCTCGTCACGAAGAACGTTCTCACCCTGCAGGCCTATGACGCCCTTCGCAGCGGCATCGTCGTGGTGCACAAGGGCCCGCCAGCGAAGCGCAAACCCTGAGCCCGCACGCGCTTTCACCCATACACGCGATTCTGTCCCTCCAAATCGACACGAACTCGGCTCACCGATCACCTGGCAGAAATCGATGAACATCACCCGACCGATCCTCTGTACGCTGTGCCTGCTCGCCGCTTCGGCCTGGCCGCCGAAGGTGCTGGCGCAGGCGGCGAGCGCGCCGGCCACGCAGGCCAGCGCACCGGCAGCTCAGGCCAGCGCGCCTGCGCCTGCCCCCGCGCCGATGCCCAAACCCGACCCGTACAGCGCGAAGGGCGCCGACACCTGCCTCGGCTGCCACGACGATGAGAGCGCCGCCTACTCGGCCGCAGCGGTCTTCAAGTCCAAGCACGGCCACCGTGGTGACAAGCGCGCTCCCTTCGGCGCCAAGGGGCTGCAATGCGAAGCCTGCCACGGGCCTGGTGCGCTGCATGCCCGCAACAAGAAGGCGTCGGCGATCGACAACTTCAAGTCGGATTCGAAGCTCTCGCTCGGAGAGCGCAACCAGGTCTGCCTGTCATGCCACGAGGGCACTTCGCGCAACGGCTGGCACGCCGGTGCCCACGAACGCAGCAAAGTCGCCTGCACCGACTGCCACAAGGTCCATCAGAGCCAGGGCGACCCGGTGCTGGCCAAGACGACCGAGGCGCAGGTGTGCCTGGCCTGCCACAAGGCGCAGCGGGCGGATTTCCACAAGCCCTCGTCGCATCCGGTGCGAGACGGCCTGATGTCGTGCAGCGGTTGCCACAGCGCGCACGGCTCCACCGCCCAGGCGATGCTGAACAAGCCGACGCTGAACCAGACCTGCACCAGCTGCCACGCCGACAAGCGCGGGCCGCTGCTGTGGGAACACGCGCCGGTGGCCGAAGATTGTTCGCTCTGCCACGCGCCGCACGGCTCGGTGCGCCAGGCCCTGCTGACCAAGACGCCGCCGCTGCTGTGCCAGCAGTGCCACAGTTCATCGGGCCACCCGTCGGTGGCACGCACGTCCAACTCGCTGCCCGGCGGCACCAGCGGCGGTGCGGTGTTCACGATCGCCGGCAGTTGCACCAACTGCCACTCGCAAGTGCATGGATCCAACCACCCCTCGGGAGCGAAGCTGATGCGCTGACCGCCGGCGCGCCAGTTCCCACTCACCGACTCCGGATGCGAACATGAGAATCTACAGCTCCCTGTCCCTGCTCGCCGCGCTCGGCGTGCTGTCCGCTGCAGGCACGGCCGCCGCCCAGGTGGACACATCGCAGTGGAAATGCGAGACGTGCCCCTACCCCAAGGGCGCGGGCGGTACGGTCCAAGCCGGGGTCAGTGCCGTCAAGAACGCTTCGACGACGTTCGGCGACGCCACCGGCCTGAACCAGAGGGGCCCGTATCTGGATCTCGGCGGCACGGCGACATTCCGCGACGAGGGCGGCTACTACGCCGATCTCACGGCTTCGGATCTCGGCCTCGACATCCGCCGCCTGGAGGCGCAGTCTGGGCGCGAAGGGCTCTACAACCTGCGCTTCGGGTACGCCGAAATCCCGCGCTACTTCGCCGAAGGGGCGAGAACCCCGTTCCTCGGCAACGGCAGCAGCACGTTGACGCTTGCGACCCCGCTGCAGCCGGTCGAGCTCGGCTACAAGGCCAGGCGCGCCGACCTGAGTGGCTCGTGGATCGGCCAGGAGAACTTCACTTATCGCGTCGGCCTGCGACGCGACGTGCGCGACGGCTCCAGGCCGACCGCCGGCTCCTTCTTTTCCACCACCGCGCAGCTCGCCGCACCGGTGGACCACACGACCGATCAACTCGAGGTGGCCGCGTCCTACGTCACGCCGCTGCTGCAAGCGACGCTGGCCTACCAGCTTTCGCAATTCCGCAACGGCAAGGAGGCGCTGAGCTGGGACAACCCGTTCCTGCCGGTGGTGACCGGCGCCACCCAGGGCCAACTCGCGCAGGCACCCGACAACCAGTTTCACCAGATCATCGGCTCGGTCGGCTACCAGGTCACGCCGATGATTCGCGCGAGCGCCGATGTCGCCGTCGGGCGCATGACGCAGAACGCCAACTACCTGGCCTCGACGCTCAATACCAGCCTGGCGCCGTCGGTGCCGGCCCTGCCGTCGGCCTCGCTGGACGGGAGCACCGACACCTACAACGGCAATGTGAAGCTGACTTACGTGCCGATGGCTGGCCTGCGGCTGAATGCGATCTACGCCTGGGACGTGCGCGACAACCAGACGGCCGTGAAGAGCTACCCGATCGTCTCGACCGACATGTTCCTCGACCCGGATCTGCGCAGCAACACGCCGTTCAGCCTGACCCAGAACCGGTTCAAGCTCAACGCCGACTACCGCGGCCCCGGCACGTGGAAGCTGAACGGTGGCGTCGATTGGGACCGACGCGACCGGACTTACACCGAGGTCGTGAGCACCCAAGAGACCACGCTCTGGGGACGGGCCAGC
>JANNKS010000622.1:0-8101 GCA_031396425.1 Rhizobacter sp.
CCGTCGAAGATGCCCGATGCCGGCCGCATTCACGAGATTCGCGAACCCATCGTCACGGTGCACCTGTACATGCCGCAAGACTATGTGGGGCCGGTGATGACGCTTGCGAACCAGAAGCGCGGTACCCAGATCAACATGGCCTATCACGGCCGCCAGGTGCTGCTGACCTACGACCTGCCTCTGGCCGAAATCGTGCTCGACTTCTTCGACCGCCTCAAGAGCGTGTCGCGTGGGTATGCCTCGATGGACTACGAGTTCAAGGAATACCGCCCCGCCGACGTCGTCAAGGTCGATATCCTGCTCAACGGCGAGCGGGTCGATGCCTTGTCGCTCATCGTGCACCGCAGTCAGAGCCAATACCGCAGCCGGGCGGTCGTGTCGAAGATGCGCGAGATCATTTCGCGTCAGATGTATGACGTCGCGATACAGGCCGCGATCGGAGCCAACATCATTGCGCGTGAGACAATCAAGGCGCTGCGCAAGAACGTGATCGCCAAGTGCTACGGCGGGGATATCACCCGCAAGCGCAAGCTCCTCGAAAAACAAAAGGCCGGCAAGAAACGCATGAAGCAGATCGGTTCCGTCGAGGTTCCTCAGGAAGCGTTTCTGGCCATCTTGCAAGTGGAAGACTGATGGGACCTCTGACCGGCTTGTTGTATGGCGCACTCGCCATTTTTCTCGGCGGCTGGTACCTCGGGAAATGGACCGGCAACTTTTCGCTGCTGCTGTTCATTCTCACGCTGGTGACCTTGGCGTTCTGGTTGGCCGAACGTTTTCACTTCGCCCCACGCCGTGCGCTCGCCGCCAGCACGCTGGACGAACAGGACGCCGCGCGTCGCGACAAGCTCGCCCAGCAGGGCATCGGCAAGGTTGACAGCAACGTTGCGCACGCCCGCGAGGCCGTGCTCCAGCAGCCCTGGTGGCTCGACTGGACGGCGGGCCTGTTTCCGGTGATCCTGGCGGTGTTTCTGCTGCGCTCGTTCCTGTATGAGCCGTTCAAGATTCCATCGTCGTCGATGTTGCCCACGCTGCTCGTGGGCGATTTGATTCTGGTCAGCAAATTCCACTACGGGGTGCGCCTGCCCGTGATCAACAAGAAGATCATTGCCAACAACGACCCGCAGCGCGGCGACGTGATGGTGTTTCGCTACCCGCGCGACACCAGCATCGACTACATCAAGCGTGTGGTTGGCATTCCCGGTGACGAAGTTTCCTACCGCAACCAGCGACTGACGATCAATGGAACGCCGGTCGCGACGGAACAGAAGCCGCCACCGGGCTTCTACGACGAAGAGGCGCAACGCTACTTCACCGAATTCAGTGAGCGGCTGGGGTCGCTGAGCCACGGCATCCTGGTCAATCCGAACAGCCAGCCGTTCTATGGCTCGGATGATCGCGCCTCATTCCCGTTCCGCGAGAACTGCCGCTACAACGCCGAGGGCGTCACGTGTAAAGTCCCGCCCGGGCACTACTTCATGATGGGCGACAACCGGGACAACTCCCAGGACTCGCGCTTCTGGGGCTTTGTTCCCGACGAGAACATCGTCGGCAAGGCGTTCTTTGTTTGGATGAACTTCGGCAATTTCAAGCGCATCGGCCCGTTCCATTGAGTGGTGCCCCGGTGTGGGCGATGTTCTCAAGACAGGAGTTTTGGCATGACAGTCAAGTCTCGCGGCAAGCGTGCACAGCGCGGAATCACCCTTTTCGGCCTGCTGTTCTGGGCCATTATCATCGGCATGGTGTCCCTGGTGGGCATCAAGATCGTGCCCACCTCGATCGAATACTTCACCATCATGAAGGCGATCAACAAGGTGTCCGGCGACACGTCCGCCACCACCGTGCCGCAGATCCGCGCGGCGTTCGAAAAACAGCGGGAAATCGATGACTTCAAGTCGATCACCGGCAAAGACCTGACGATCACGAAAGAAAACGAACAAGTCGTCGTCGGTTTCGCCTACGACAGCGAAATCGAGCTGTTCAAGCCGGTCTACCTGTTGGTCAAGTACGAAGGTCGCTCCAAGGCCGGCAAGTCGTATTGAGTGGCGACGGTTCGCACAACGCACCCATGGACGGCCGCTACGACGCTCTGCAACAGCGCGCCGGGCATCGTTTCGCCGATGTAAGCCTGCTCAAGCGCGCCCTGACGCACCGCAGCTTCGGCGCCGACCACAACGAGCGGCTCGAGTTTCTCGGCGACGCGGTGCTCAGCCTGGCGATTTCGAGCCTGCTGTATGACCACTTCTCGGGTTCGGACGAAGGTGATTTGACGCGCGTTCGCGCCCACCTGGTGCGCGAAGAAAGCCTGCACCGCGCGGCGTTGCAGCTCGGTCTGCCCGAGGTGCTTTTTCTCAGCGAAGGCGAAGCCCGGGGCGGTGGCGCGCAACGCCCGTCCATCCTGGCCGACGCGCTCGAGGCCATCATCGGCGCCGCGTTTCTCGACGGTGGTTTCACTGCCGCGCGGGCGATGGTGGAGCGCATGTTCGGTGAAATCATCGCCACCACCGACAAGGGCAGCTGGAGCAAGGACGCCAAGACCGAGTTGCAGGAATGGCTGCAGGCGCGCCATCTGCCCGTGCCGGTGTATCGAATCATCGCCACCCGGGGCCAGGCGCACGCCCAGACCTTTGAAGTCGAATGCGCCGTCCCGGCCCTCACGCTTGCCGAATTGGGAGAGGGGCGTTCGCGGCGCATTGCCGAGCAGGAAGCGGCACGTCGCATGATCGTCGCCTTGAACGACGTCGATAGGCCCGGCGGCCCGCTGCGGTCGTGACGATGGCGGCCAACGAACCACTGAGTCAGGAAGCCCTGCCGCAAGCCGCCACACAGCGCTGCGGGTTGATCGCCATCGTGGGCCGCCCAAACGTGGGCAAGTCGACCTTGCTCAACGCCTTGGTCGGGCAAAAGGTCAGCATCACGTCGAGCAAGGCGCAGACGACGCGGCACCGCATCACCGGGATTCGAACCGTCGGGCCGGCCCAGTTCGTGTTCGTCGATACGCCGGGTTTCCAGACCCGCCACACGGCAGCGCTGAACCGGACGCTGAACCGCACCGTGCAGAGTGTGTTGGCCGATGTGGACGCGGTGCTGTTCGTCGTCGAGGCCGGGCGCTTCGGCCTGGACGATGCCAAGGTGCTGGCGTTGATGCCGCCAGGCAAGCCCGTGCTGCTGATCGCCAACAAGCTTGATGCGGTGCTGCGCCGCTCCGACCTGGCACCCTGGCTCAAGGGCATGCAGGAGCGCCATGCGTTCGCCCAGTTCGTGCCGCTGTCGGCACGCAAGGCCGACGACGTGAAGCGCCTGCTCGGCATCGTCGAGCCCTACCTTCCCGAACAGCCCTGGTTCTTCGAGGAAGACGCGCTCACCGACCGCAGCGATCGTTTTCTCGCGAGTGAAATCATCCGCGAAAAGCTGTTCCGCCTCACCGGTGACGAACTGCCCTACACCTCCACTGTCGTGATCGACCGTTATGAAGAAGAGGGCACCGCGCAGACGAACCGGCTGGTGAAGATTGCCGCCAGCATCGTGGTTGAACGCGAGGCGCACAAGGGCATGATCATCGGCAGCGGCGGCGAGCGGCTCAAGCGCATCGGCTCCGAGGCGCGCCAGGAACTCGAGACCTTGCTCGACGCCAAGGTGTTCGTCGAGTTGTGGGTCAAGGTGCGTTCGGGCTGGGCCGACGATGACCAGCACCTGCGCAGCTACGGCTACGAGTGAGGGGCGGCCCGACGCCCCGGCCCGTCGCTGCGGCCTTGGCGCGCCCCTGACGGCGCCGCGCCCGCGCTGACATGGCAGCCGCCAAACGCACTGCTGCACCGCCGCTGGCGGCCTTCGTGCTGCATCGGTACGACTGGAGCGAATCGAGCCTCATCCTCGACCTGTTCACCCGTGAACAGGGCCGCTTGGCGGTGGCCGCGAAGGGTGCGAAGCGGCCGTTTTCGCAGTTGCGAGCGGTCCTGCTGCCGTTCCAGCGCGTTCACATCACCCTCGGACGGGCGCGCTCCGAAGCGGCGATGAGTGAGGTTCAGACGCTGCGCGGCGCCGAATGGGGGGGTGGGGCTGCCATGCTGACGGGCGCAGCATTGTTCAGCGGCTTCTATCTCAATGAACTGCTGATGAAACTGCTGGCGCGACATGACCCGCACGCGCACCTGTTCGACGCCTATGCCTCGACCTTGGGCGCGCTCGACCCGCAGTCCGACGCCAGTGTCGAGTCGGCCCTGCGGGCGTTCGAACTCACGCTGCTGCGCGAGATCGGTCTGCTGCCCGATCTGAGCCTGGTGACGCTGACGCAGGAAGCGATTGATGCCGAAAGCTCCTATGCGCTGCTGCCGGAAGCGGGTGTCGCTGCGCCGCGCGTCGAGCAGGCGCTGCTGCAAGGCGGCGTGCTGCTGGCCTTGCAGGCGGCCCTGATGCACGGCAGCCTGCCTGCGCTTCGCCAGGCTTGTGCGTCGGCATTGCCCGAACTCAAGAACGCCTTGCGCGGATTGCTTCACTATCATCTCGGTACCGATCAGCTTCGAACGCGCCAGGTGCTGCTGACCCTGCCGACGTCGTACTGAAACGTTTTTGACTCGCCCGTCCAAGATGCTGCTGTCACCCACCTCACCGGAGCCCTTGCTGGGCGTCAACATCGACCATGTCGCCACCTTGCGCAATGCGCGCGGCGGCAGCTACCCCGATCCAGTCGAAGCCGCTGAACTTGCGGTCGAAGCGGGCGCGGACATCATCACGTTTCATCTGCGCGAAGACCGCCGCCACATCCGCGACGACGATGTCGACCGCCTGAAGGCGCGCCTTCGCGTGCCGCTCAACTTCGAAGCCGCTGTCACCGACGAGATGCTCGGCATCATCGAGCGCGTGCGCCCTGAACAGGTGTGCCTGGTCCCCGAGCGGCGCCAGGAGGTCACTACCGAGGGTGGGCTGGACGTGGCCGGCCAGATCGACCGGGTCCGGGCCGCGTGTGAACGGCTGGCTTCCGCGAATTGCCGCGTGTCGCTGTTCATCGGCGCGGACCCGCGTCAGATCGAGGCCAGTGCGCGCTGTGGCGCGCCGTGCGTCGAGTTGCACACTGGCGCTTTCGCGAATGCCTGGTGGGCACGCGACACGCCGCTCATGCAGGCCGAACTGGCGCGGCTCGAGCAGGGCCTGCGCCTGGCACGCTCACTCGGCTTGCGCACCCACGCGGGCCATGGCCTGGCGCTGTGGAGCACGCCGGCGCCGCATCTGTTTCCGAGCAGCACCGCGTCGATCGCCGCACTGACCGACGTGGCCGAACTGCACATCGGCCACGCCCTGATCGGCCACGCCGTCTTCGTCGGCCTGCGCCAGGCCATTGGCGACTTCCAGGCCGAGGCGGTGCGGGCCCGCCACGCGGCCCGATGATCTACGGCATCGGCACCGACATCTGCGACACGCGCCGCATCGCCGCCGCGTTCGAACGCCGCGGCGAGCGGTTCGCCAGCCGGGTGCTTGGCGACAGCGAGATGACGCTGTTCAAGCAGCGCCTGAACAAGGTTCACACCCGCGGCATCAGCTTCCTCGCCACTCGGTTTTCCGCCAAGGAAGCGTTCGCCAAAGCGATCGGCCTGGGCATGCGCAGCCCGATGACCTGGCGCGCCTGTGAAATCGTCAAGGCGGCGAGCGGCAAGCCGCAGATCCGCCTGCATGGCGAACTCGCCGCCTGGTTCGACGCGCGCGGCCTGCAAGCGCATGTCAGCATCACCGATGAAGCCGACTACGCCGCGAGTTTCGTCGTCGTCGAAACCCAACCCAAGGATTGAACATGAGCCACGCCCCCGTGATCCTGGATATCGCCGGAGTGGCCCTCACCGACGCCGACCGCCGGCGCCTGCGCGACCCCCTCACCGGCGGCCTGATCTTGTTTGCTCGCAACTGGGAGAGCCGGCGCCAGCTGGTCGAGCTGACAAGCGAGGTCAAATCGATCCGCGCCGACCTGCTGATTTGCGTCGACCACGAAGGCGGCCGGGTGCAGCGCTTTCGCACCGACGGTTTCACCGCGCTGGCCGCGATGCGTTCGCTCGGTGAGACCTGGATGCACGATGCCTTGCGTGCCACCGACGCCGCCACGGCGGCAGGTTACGTGCTCGGCGCCGAGCTGCGCGCCTGCGGTGTCGACCTGAGCTTCACACCGGTGCTCGACCTCGACCATGGTGGCTCGAACGTGATCGGCGACCGCGCCTTCCACCGTGACCCGCGCGTTGCGACCCTGCTCGCCAAGAGCCTGATGCATGGCCTGTTGCTCGCGGGCATGGCCAATTGCGGCAAACATTTCCCCGGGCACGGCTTTGTCAAGGCTGACAGTCACCTGGAAACCCCGATCGACAAGCGCACGCTGAAAGCGATCCTCGCCGACGACGCTCGGCCCTATGAATGGCTCAGTACCAGCCTCGCCAGCGTGATGCCCGCGCACGTCGTGTATCCGCGCGTCGACAGCCGTCCGGCCGGCTTCTCGCCACGCTGGTTGAATGAGATCTTGCGTCAGCAGCTCGGTTTCACGGGCGCGATCTTCAGTGACGACCTGAGCATGGCGGGCGCACGCCATGTCGACGGCCGCGAACTCAGTTATGCCCAGGCCGCCGCGCTGGCGCTGGCGGCGGGCTGCGACATGGTGTTGCTGTGCAACCAATCGGTCGATGGCGGCGTGGCGGTCGATCAACTGCTCGATGGCCTGAAGCAGTCGCTGGCGCAAGGCCTCTGGCAGGCCGACCCGGACAGCGAGGCCAGGCGGCGCCGGCTGCTGCCCACCCACGCTGCGCTGGCCTGGGACGAATTGATGCACGACCCCGTTTACCAGCGCGCGCTCGAAAGCCTGCCGTGATGGCCCCGCAGGGTGCGCCCCTCAGCCAGGCTTGCTGGCTACTGCACGTCGCTGCCTGACGGGTCGGCGACGTCGAGTGCCGGTCGGTTCACGGCGTCCGAGTCTTGCTCGTCGGCATTGCCGAGATACCTCGCATTCGCCTCGCGCACTTTCTGCGCCGCTTCGTCATGCAGAAACGGCACGAACATGTAGCGCATGCCGCGCGTCACCGTGGTGGCTTCGTGCAGCAGTGAACACGAAAACACCACCGCGCCGCCGAGCGGTGCGCTGTACAGCGCATTGCCGTATTCGGGAAAGCGCAGCAGTCCGCCTTCATATTCGCCGCTGTTGAGGAACAGCGAAACCGCGAAGCGCCGGTGCGCCGTGCCCAGCGTCGTGTTGTCGCGATGTGGATTGAAATGTCCCGCCTCGGCGGCGTCGTAGCACGAGACGATGTAGCGTTCCATGCGAGTCGCCTGAAACTGGAACGCCTTGTGCACCTCCGGCACCAGGCGCGAATGCACGCGCACCATGCAGGCGCGGATCAGGGCCTGGTCTTCGATGTCGCTGTCGCGCCGGCGCTTGTGGCGGTGGTCGATGATCGCCACCGTCTTGCCGTCGACGTCGCGCATGAAGCCCGAGTCGTGCCCGCCGCGCGCGGCGTAGTGCTCGATCAGCGCCTTGCACAGGCCGGGTTCGAACACCCGCGGCACCAGCAGCACTGGTGCCTGCGTGCGCGCCCGGTGCGGGCCGGGCAGGGCAGGCAATTGATCCAGAACGCTGCACAGCGCGGCCACATGGGTTTCGGCCGGCTGGGTCATCGGCAGTGACATCAACACGCGGAGGTTCGGGTCGAGCACATAGGTGTGCGGCTGAAAGCTCTTGTCCGCGGCGATGCTGCCGAATTGCGCGCTGATGGCGCGATCGGAATCCCAAAAGAACCGCATGCCGGGGCGCTGGTCTGCAATTCGCTGCAACGTTTCATCGTCGGGGTCGGCGGAAACGCCAAAAAACGTCGCGTGGGTGTTGTCAAAGCATGCGGCGCGCTCGCGCAACAGCGCCAGCACCTGGGCTGCGCGCGGTTCGACGGCCGAACCGAATAGACAGAACATCACGTACCGCCCTGCAGCGGTGTGGAACGCGAAGCGCTTGCTGCTCGACGTGCGGCCCCAGAAGTAAGGGGCCGGCTCGCCAACCTGCAGTGGGGCGGTGCGAGCCGTCATGCCGCGGTGCCGCGGGCCCGATCAGGCGATATCGGCTGCCTCGAAGGGCAGCTTGATCTGG
>JANNKS010000668.1:0-2128 GCA_031396425.1 Rhizobacter sp.
AACACCGGCATGCACCTGGCGATCGGCATCCTGACGGCGCTGCGCCAGCGCGACAAGACCGGCCGCGGGCAGAAGGTGGCCTGTTCGATGCAGGACGCGGTTCTTAACCTGTGCCGCGTCAAGCTGCGTGACCAGCTGCGCCTGGACCGCCTGGGCTACCTGGAAGAGTACCCGCAGTACCCGCACGGCAAGTTCACCGACGTGGTGCCGCGCGGCGGCAACGCCGGCGGCGGCGGCCAGCCGGGCTGGGTGCTCAAGTGCAAGGGCTGGCAGACCGACCCGAACGCCTACATCTACTTCACGATCCAGGGCCAGGCGTGGGCGCCGATCTGCGACGCGATCGGCAAGCCCGAGTGGAAGAACGACCCGGCCTACATGACGCCCAAGGCGCGCCAGCCGCACATCACCGCGATCTTCGCGACCATCGAAGAATGGCTCGCGAGCAAGACCAAGTTCGAGGCGGTCGACATCCTGCGCAAGTTCGACATCCCCTGCTCCCCGGTGATGTCGATGAAGGAAATCGCCAACGACCCGTCGCTGCGCGCCAGCGGCACGATCGCCGAGGTCGACCACAAGGAGCGCGGCAAGTACCTCACGGTGGGCAGCCCGATCAAGTTCTCAGACATGAAGGTCGAAATCACCGGCTCGCCGCTGCTGGGCGAACACACCGACCAGGTATTGGCCGAGCTCGGTTACAGCAAGGACCGGATCGCGACGCTGCACGCGGCCAAGGCCGTGTAAGGTCCGTTTCGCCGCAACCCGCTTCCATCGGTGGAAGCGGGTGCTTGGCGCAGTTCTTAAACCTCACGGAAAGCGACCATGCCGAACCACATCGATCTGAGTGCATTGATCGCGGCCATCGGCGACGCCGTGATGGTCTGCGACGCGAAGGGCGCCATCCTGTTGTGGAACCCGGCGTGCGAACGCATGTTCGGCCACACCGAGGCCGAGGTGCTCGGCAAGACGATGGACATGATCATCCCCGAGCGATTGCGGGGTCGCCATTGGGAGGGTTACCACAAGACCATGGCCACCGGCGTCACCAAGTACGGCCACGACGTGCTGCGCGTGCCGGCGGTGGACAAACAGGGGCGGTCGATGTCGATCGCCTTCACGGTGGCGATGCTGCATTCGCCCGACGGCAAGGTGAGTGCGATCGCGTCGATAATTCGCGACGAGACGAGCCGCTTCAACGAAGAGCGCGCCCTCAAGAAGCGCCTTGCCGAACTCGAAACTCGGTTGGGGCCATCGAAACCCCAGGAGTCCCCCCCGAAATGAGCAAGGCACTTGACGGCGTTCGCATCCTCGACTTCACGCATGTGCAATCGGGGCCGACCTGCACCCAGTTGCTGGCCTGGTTCGGTGCCGACGTGATCAAGGTCGAGCGCCCCGGTGAGGGGGACGCCACGCGCGGACAGCTGCGCGACATCCCGGGCGTGGACAGCCTCTATTTCACGATGCTGAACCACAACAAACGGTCGATCACGATCAACACCAAGGAGGCGAAGGGCAAGGAGGTGCTGGACCGCCTGATCAAGTCGTGCGACGTGCTGGTCGAGAACTTCGCTCCCGGCGCGCTCGATCGCATGGGTTTCACCTGGGAGCACATCCAGGAGCTCAACCCGCGCATGATCGTCGCCTCGGTGAAGGGTTTCGGGCCCGGCAAGTACGAAGACTGCAAGGTCTACGAAAACGTCGCGCAATGCGCGGGCGGCTCGGCCTCGACGACGGGTTTCGACGACGGCCCGCCGCTCGTGACCGGCGCGCAGATCGGAGACTCCGGCACCGGGCTGCACCTCGCGCTGGGCATCGTTGCGGCGCTGTACCAGCGCAACACCACCGGCCGCGGCCAGAAGGTGCTAGCGCCGATGCAGGACGCCGTTCTCAACCTGTGCCGCGTCAAGCTGCGCGACCAGCAGCGCCTGGACCGCACCGGCACCATGCACGAGTACCCGCAATATCCGGACAGCCAATTCGGCGATGCCGTGCCGCGCGCCGGCAACGCCTCGGGCGGCGGCCAGCCGGGCTGGATTCTCAAGTGCAAGGGCTGGGAGACCGACCCCAATGCCTACATCTACTTCATCACGCAAGCGGCGGTGTGGCCTGCCGTGTGCAAGGTCATCAGCGA
>JANNKS010000693.1:0-3176 GCA_031396425.1 Rhizobacter sp.
CACACCGCGTTCAAGCCGGCGCGGATAGGTTCCGCCGTTGGACACCCAAAAACACTCGCCGCTCTTGAAATCTGCAGCCACGAGATTGAAGCCGTTGTAGCCCGAAATGGCCGTGCGCATCCAGAATCTGTCGACCGGCTCGCGCGCGGAAAGCCAGTTCGGCACGATCTGGCCTCGTGATGGCGCATCATCGAAAGTTCGCCGTGCGTCGCGCACATTGGTCAGCAGGCCCAGCCTGCCCTGGGTGGTCAAACCAAGCCAGGTTCCGCCACTTTCCAGGTCGCGACCACCCAGAATGTCCGGGCCGCCCCGTTCGGGAGTCCACCAGGCGAGTCGTGCCGTCGGACGATCGAAATACTCATCGCGGTTCGCCGCCACAACGAGCGGAAACTTGCGACTCCTGTCGAGGGCGAAGGCTACCAGGCACATGCGACGAAGGCCTTTCGAAGCTCGGGGCCCCAGGACGAAACCGAGACTTGACCAGAACGGGCCTGCGCGACATGGCGGCGCATTGGCATCGCATTGCGGCAATGCACAGGGACGATCGAACGGCTGTTCATTCGGGTTCGCAGTGAGCCGAGAAACTCCGGGGCTGTACGGACGCGGCCGCCCGCTGGGGGCAGGAATCGACCACGATCGGAAATGAAGTTCAGTTGACTCGTTTGCCGCGAATTTGGCAGGAAACGGGTCGGAAGAATGGTAGATCAAGGCCTGAAGCGCCGACGCGCCAGGCGCCCGTCAATCGGCGGCTGCGTGTGAACTGTTCCCGCGCGCACTGCGTCAAAGTACTTTTGACGCGCCTGTTCCGCCCTGAGCGAGGCTTGGCCTCAAGCCCCCTCCGGCGCCAAATGCGGAACCACGTAGGGCAACGCGCGTTGGCTCAAGGCCGGGCCGCCAATTCGGCCCAGTTGCAGTTCGCCCTGGTGCAGCGCCGCGAGTTTCAGCTCGACCAGCATGGTGCTGCCCTTTCGCCCCGGCCTTGCCGCCGCATTCGCAACCACACCGACCGGCTGGCCCGGGTCGGAAGGCGAGTAAACCTCCTGGCCGGCACTGGCGGGGCCTTCACAGTCACACAAGATCATTCTTCGCTTCAAGGTGCCGCGGTACTGGCTTCGGGCTACCACTTCCTGGCCCGGGTAACAACCTTTCTGAAAATCGACGCCGCCAAGCAACTCGAAATTGATCATCTGCGGCACGAAGAGGTCGACTGTCTTCGCTTCCACCAGCGGCACACCACTCTGCACCTGCAACCAGCGCCACTCCTCTTGCGAGAGTCCTGGCGCCGCAGCCGACTGCCAGGCCGAATCGGGCCTGGGCGACCACAAGCCCAGGCTGTGACCCGCTGCGGCAGGGAGGCGGATCGCGGTGCCTTCCGAGGTTTCGCGCTTTTCCCAAGCCGTGCAATCCTGAAGCAGCGCGTCGGCCGCAGTGCCCGACAGGCCGAACAGGGGAAGCTGTGCGCTGGCATCGCTCAACTTGCACTTCAAGCGAAGCACGAACATCGAGAGGCGCCGCAAGGTGGCTTGCAAGAGGTCGGCAGAACACGCCAGAATGATGTCGGCGTCGCTGGTCTGCCAGGCCATGAAGCTGGCCTGCAGGCGGCCCTTGGCCGAGCAGAATCCGGCGAGCCGGGCGCGCGTTTCGCCCAGGCGCGTGAAGTCATTCGTCAGCTGCGAATGCAGAAAGGTCGCCGCATCTGCGCCTGATACACGGATGCATCCAAGGTAACCAAGCGGTGCAATGCCGCTCAGAGAGGCCGGGTTCACATTTTCATTGCTCATGCGCCGATTATGATCACCGGCCATATGGACACCGGAGCGAACGGGTTTCTCAAGCATTCCCGGGCAGGCGATTGAAATTCGGCGTGAAACTGTGGCGCATCGGGCTGCCATTGCTGCTGCTGGTCCTGGCTGCATCGGTGACGGCCGCATGGTGGTTGCATCGCCCGCTGGGCCTGAGTGCGAAATCGATCGAGGTCACGGTTGCACCTGGAGCAAGCGCACGCGAAGTCGCGCAGGCCTGTGTCAATGCAGGTATTCAAACCTCGCCACTGTTGCTGGCGCAGTGGTTTCGCTTCTCTGGCCAGGCTCGAAAGATTCGTGCCGGAACCTTCGCGATTGCGCCCGCCACCACCCCCATTGAGCTGCTTTCGATTCTGGTGCGAGGCGAAGAAAAGCTCGCCTATGTCCGGCTGCAAGAGGGCTGGACGTTTCATCAATTTCGCGCCGAATTGGCGATGGCCGAGGCGCTCAAGCCGACCACCGCGCTGATGAGCGACGCCGAGGTGATGGCCCAGCTCGGCGCGCCTGGGCTTGCACCTGAAGGGCGCTTCTTTCCCGACACCTATGCCTACAGTCGCGGCAGCACTGACCTTGCGATACTCAAGCAGGCGTTCAGGGCCATGCAACAGCGCCTCGAGTCGGCCTGGAAGGAAAGGGCTTCCGACACGCCGCTTCGAAACCCCGACGATGTCTTGACGCTTGCATCGATCATCGAGAAGGAAACCGGTACCGCGGCTGAACGCGGTCGGGTGGCGGGTGTGTTCGTCAATCGCCTTCGCATCGGCATGCCCTTGCAGACCGATCCAACAGTCATCTATGGCCTGGGTAACAAGTTCGACGGCAATCTGCGCAAACGTGACTTGCTCAGCGACACCCCCTACAACACCTACACTAGGGGAGGTCTGCCGCCTACGCCGATTTCGATGCCGGGTTGGCAGTCTTTGCTGGCGGCGGTTCGACCGGATGAAACCAAGGCCATCTACTTCGTGGCTCGCGGCGATGGTTCCAGTCATTTCAGCGAAACCCTCGCGGAACACAACCGCGCAGTCAACCAGTACCAACGTCGCAAGTAGTCCCGCGTGAGAGGTCGGTTCATCACATTGGAAGGTATCGACGGCGCGGGCAAGTCGACTCATCTCGCTGCGCTGGCGACACGATTCCAAAAGCGAGGCAGCGAAGTGATCTGCACGCGTGAACCCGGCGGAACCCCTCTGGCCGAACAGTTGCGTGGTTTGTTCCTGAACGAACCGATGGATGCCATGACAGAAGCGCTTCTGGTGTTCGCAGCGCGCCGCGACCACCATCGCGTCTGGGTGAGTGTGGGCGGCGAACAAACGGCAGCTGGCACAAGTGCCACAGGGCCGCTGGAGTTGCTCGGATGGCGGTGCGGCCTCA
>JANNKS010000694.1:0-4915 GCA_031396425.1 Rhizobacter sp.
CGCCACGTCGCAGGCCGCCAGCGCCTCATGGGCGCGGCCATCGAGCAGGTCGATCGGCACGCCGTCGGCGTGCTGGCGGCGCAACGGCTCGATGGCATGACGCAGGCCCGGCACGACCGGGACCACGAATCGCAGGTCGGGGCGCAGGCGAAACATCTCGCGCGCCGCGAGCAGGATGCGCGGCGCGATGTACTGGATCTCGGAACGCCGGCTGCCCGGCAACAGCGCCACCAGCGGCTGGAGCACATCGATGCCCAGCGCGCTGCGCGCCTGGGTGCGCGGCACCTCGAGCGGAATCGCATCGGCGAGCGGATGGCCGACGTAGGTCGCCGTCACGCCGTGCTTGTCGTACAGCGCGGGTTCGAAGGGGAACACGCACAACATCAGATCGACTGCCTGGTGGACCTTTTCAATGCGCTTGGCACGCCAGGCCCAGACCGAGGGGCTGATGAAGTGCGCCGTGCGAATGCCCTTGCCCTTCAATCTGGCCTCGAGATCGAGGTTGAAGTCAGGTGCATCGACGCCGATGAACAGGTCCGGAGGGTCGGCCAAAAGCCGCTCGGCCAGCTGGCTGCGGATGCCTGAGATTTCGCGGTAGTGGCTGAGCACCTCGACGTAGCCGCGCACCGCGAGCTTGTCGTGCGGCCACCAGGCGTCGAAGCCTTGTTCGGCCATCTTCGGCCCGCCGATGCCGTAGGTCTTCAGGCCCGGCCAGCGCGCGCGCAGACCGCCGAGCAACAGGCCAGCGAGCAGGTCACCCGAAGCTTCACCGGCAACCATCGCAATGCGTGGAGGCGTGGCGTTCATGAGTGGCTTTTCAGCGCGCAATACCGCGGGCGGCCCGGTTGAGGAAAACCAGCAACCGTTCCACATCCGCCTGCGCCTCCGGCGTATCCGCCGCCACTTCGGCCAGGGCCGCCTTGGCAGCGTCCAGTGTCAGTCCAGAGCGATAGAGAAGCTTGTGCATCTGCTTTACCGCTCCCAGCCGGGCAGGTGAAAAGCCGCGCCGCCGCAACCCTTCGGCGTTGAAGCCGCGCACTGCCAGCGGGTTGCCATCGACGAGCATGAAAGGCGGCACGTCTTGCGACACCGCGCTGGCGAAGCCGACCATCGCATGCGCGCCGATCTTGACGAACTGGTGCACCCCGCTCAAGCCGCCGATGATGGCCCAGTCGTCCACCTGCACATGACCGCCCAGCGTCGCGTTGTTGGCGAAGATCGTCTGGTTGCCGACCCGGCAGTCGTGCGCGATGTGCACGTAGGCCATGATCCAGTTGTCGTCGCCGACACGGGTGGCCCCGCCGTCCTGCACGGTGCCCAGGTTGAAGGTGCAGAACTCGCGGATCGTGTTGCGATCGCCGATGTGCAGCTCGGTGGGCTCACCCGCGTACTTCTTGTCTTGCGGCGTCGCGCCGATCGAGCAGAACTGATAGATGCGATTGCCGCGCCCGATGCGGGTGTGACCTTCGATCACGCAGTGCGGGCCGATGCGGCTGCCGGCGCCGATTTCGACATGGGCGCGCACGATGCTGTACGCGTCGACATGCACGTCGACGTCGAGCTTTGCGCCGGGCTCGATCAGCGCCGTCGGGTGAATCTGGGCCATTCGCTGCGCGACCCGCTCAGGAGAACTTTCGCATCGTGCAGGTCAGATCGGCTTCGACCACCACGTCGCCATCGACCCGAGCCGAACAGCTGAACTTGAATACGCCCGCTTTCATTCGATTGAGCAGCACTTCGATGATCAGCTGGTCACCCGGCTCGACCGGCCGCTTGAAACGCGCTGCGTCGAGCGCGGCAAGGTAATAAATGGTCTTTTCATCGGGCCGCTGGCCCAGGGTCTCGAAGGCCAGCAGCGCCGCCGCCTGCGCCAGGGCCTCGAGCATCAACACGCCGGGCATCACTGGGCGGATCGGGAAATGCCCTTCGAAAAATGGCTCATTAATGGTCACATTCTTGAGGGCCTGGATGCGCTTGCCTTTTTCAAGCTCGGTCACGCGGTCGATCAACAGAAACGGATAACGGTGCGGCAGCTTGGTGAGGATCTCGTGAATGTCGATCATGTTGTCTTCTTCTCCAGGGCGCGTACACGCTCACGCAAGCTGTGCAGGTTGCGAAGCGTGGCGGCATTCTTCTCCCACGACGCATTGTCGTCGATGGGAAAGATGCCGCTGTACAAACCCGGCTTGTGAATCGAGCGCATCACCACGCTCGCAGTGGAGATGTGCACGCCCTCGGCCAGGCTCAGGTGGCCCAGGATGTTCGCCGCCCCGCCAATCGTGCAGCGCGGGCCGATGCGCGCACTACCGGCCACGCCCACATTGCCTGCGATCGCAGTGTGTTCGCCGATGTGCACGTTGTGGCCGATCTGGATCAGGTTGTCGAGCTTGACGCCGTCCTCGATCACGGTGTCGTCAAGGGCACCGCGGTCGATGCAGGTGTTCGCGCCGATCTCGACGTCGTTGCCGATGCGCACCGCGCCGAGCTGTTCGATCTTTTCCCAGCGCCCAGCGGTGGGGGCGAACCCGAAACCATCCGCGCCGATCACGACACCGCTGTGCACAATGCAGCGCTCGCCCACCCGGCAGCCGGCATGCAGCGTCACTCGGGCGGCGAAACGGCTCTGCGCGCCCACGCTCGCACCCGCACCGACAAACCCGAACGCGCCGATCACGGCGTGTTCGCCGACGAGGGCTCCCGCCTCGATGACTGCACCAGGGCCGATGCAGGCGCTTGCCGCGACACTCGCCGCACCATCGACGACGGCGCTCGGGTGCACGCCCGCCAGCGGCTGCGCGCGGGTGCGGCGGGCCCACCATTGGGTCAGGCGCGCGAAGTAGAGGTAGGGGTCGGACGTGATGACAGCCGACGGCCGCGCCGCCGCGACGTCACGCGACTCGGGCGCGACGATCACGCAGCCCGCCAGCGTTTGCGCCAGCTGGGCCTGATAGCGCGGGTTGGAAAGAAACGAAATCGTCGACGGCGTGGCGCTCGTCAACGTGCCGATGCGGTCGATCTGCAGATCGGCCTGGCCGATCAGTTCGCCGCCGAGCTGCTCGGCGATCTCACGCGCCGAAACTCGGATGGCCACTCACTTGGCGCCCTGCGCGTTGAGCGCCTTGATCACCTTGTCCGTGATGTCGACCTTGGAGCTGGCGAACACCGCCTCCTGCAGAATAAGGTCGTACTTTTCGGATTCGAAAATCTGTTTGATGACCTTGTTGGCACGTTCCACCACCGAGGCCAGTTCTTCGTTCTTGCGCTGGCTCAGATCCTCCTGGAACTCGCGGCGCTTGCGCTGGAACTCGCGGTCCTGTTCGACCAGGTCGCGCTGGCGCCGGTTGCGCTCGGTTTCTGCCAGCGTGGGCGCATCCTTGTCGAGCTTGTCGCCGGCTGCTTTGAGCTTGTTTGCCAGTTCCGCCAGGTCTTTCTCGCGCTTGGAAAATTCGACTTCCAGCTTGGCCTGCGCCGCTTTGGCGGGAACGGCGTCGCGCAATACCCGATCGCTGTTCACATAGCCAATGCGCAATTCCTGGGCCACGCCCAGCGACGCTGCCCCGGCAAGCGCGCCTGCCACTGCGAGCGACTTCAAAAAGGAGCTTTTCATTAGAACGCGGTCCCGATCTGGAATTGAAGACGCTGGATTCTATCGCCGGGCTGCTTGCGGATTGGCGCCCCCCAGCTCAGCTTGAGCGGGCCGACCGGCGAGATCCAGCTCAGACCAATACCGGCCGATGCACGCAGGCTCTGCGCGGTGACGCTCTCGAACTCGCCCCATACGTTGCCGGCATCGACGTAGCCGAACAGGCGCAGCGTGCGGTCGTTGCCCGAGCCCGGTACCGGAACGTACAACTCGCTGTTCAGGTTGAAGCGCCGGTTGCCGCCGATGTAGCCGCCCAGCACGTCCACCGGGCCCAGCGAGCCCTGGTCGAATGCCCGCACCGTGCCCAGGCCGCCGCCGTAGAAGTTCTTGAAGATCGGATAGGGCCGGCCCGCCAGGCCCTTGCCCCAGCCGAACTCGCTGTTCAGCCCGATCGAGAAGCGCTTTCCCAGCGGAATGTACTGCTGCGCCTGCGCATTCGCCCGCAGGTAGCGCGTGTCACCGGCAATACCCCATTCGAAATTCAGGCGCAGATAGCGGCCCGACGTCGGGGCGATCGCACTGTCGCGTGCATCGCGCGCCCAACCCAAGGTGAGCGGAATCGAGACGCTCTTCGCACCGAACGTCTCGCGGTAGTTCTGATAGTTGTTGGGCAGATTGACGTCGCCGCGAATCTCGGTGCGCTCGGCGCCCAGCCCGACGAAGACGGTGTCGTACTCGCTGAACGGTATGCCGAACCGGACCGAGCCACCGGGGGTCACGAGCTCGTATTGTTCACCCTGGCTGTTGAGTGGCTTGGTGGTGCGGTAGTAGACCTCGAGTGCGCGCGAGATGCCGTCGATCGTGAAGTAGGGGTCGACCGTGCTCAATGACAGGGTCCGGGACGACTTGCTCGTGTTCAGCTCCAGGCCCAGGTAGTTGCCCGAGCCGAAAACGTTCTCCTGGCGCACCGACGCGGTCAGCGACAGCTTGTCCGCCGACGAGAAACCTGCGCCGAGCAACAGATTGCCGGTGGGCTTCTCGGTGACGTTGACGGTCACGTCGACCTGGTCGAGTGCACCCGGCACTTCTGCCGTATCGACCGCGACGTCCTTGAAGTAGCCAAGGCGGTCGACCCGATCGCGTGAGAGCTTGATCTTGTTGCCGTCGTACCAGGACGACTCGAACTGGCGAAACTCACGGCGCACCACTTCATCGCGCGTGCGGCTGTTGCCGGCGACGTTGATTCGCCGCACGTAGACGCGGCGCTGCGGGTCGGACACCAGGTTGATCACGACCCGCCCGTTGGCGCGGTCGATGTCGGTGCGCGGCTCG
>JANNKS010000736.1:0-2428 GCA_031396425.1 Rhizobacter sp.
GCGGCAGTGAATGGTGAGCGCGGCGACACCTGCATCTTGCCTTCGGCGGCGTGGGCTGGTGCGTGCGTAGAGGTGCGCCGAAGATGAAGGCGAGCACGAAAGCGCCCCACCCGACCCCCGTGGCTAGCGGGTTCGCGACGGCGTCCACGGCGCGGGCTCAGCGGTTCAGATGAACAGGCAGACGTCGGTCTCGCCGGCGAACTTCATGAAGGTGGCAGCGCCACCGTATTCGATGCCGTCGATGAAGTCACTCTTCTCGAAGTCGAACAGATCCACCGTCATCTGGCAGGCGATGAACTTGACGTCCGACTCCTGGCAGATCGAGCGCAATTCCTCGAGCGAAGCCACGCCCTTCTTCTTCATCTTGGCTTTCATCATCGAGGTGGCCATGGCCTGCATGCCCGGCAGGACCGAAACGATCACCGGCATGGGCACCGGCATCGGCATGGCCGGGTTGGCCAGCGGGCTGATCGCGATGCCGTCGAGATCCTTGCGCAGCAGTTGCAGGCCGTAGAACGTGAAGAAGATCTGCACCTCCCAGCCCAGCGCCGCGGCGGTGGACGCCAGGATCAAGGGTGGGTACGCCATGTCGAGCGCGCCCTTGGTGGCGATGATCGCCATCTTCTTTGCAGCCATCAGATCTCCTGTGGGGCGCGTGCGTGGGCTGGCCTAGGCCTTCTTCAGGAAGAAGACGTACTTGCTGTTCTCGGTGCCGGAGGAGAGCAGGGTGTTGCCGGTCTGCTCGGCAAACGCCTCCATGTCGCACACCGAGCCCGGGTCGGTGGCGACCACACGCAACACCTGGCCGGTGGCCATGGTGGCGAGCGACTTCTTGGTTTTCACGATCGGCAACGGGCAAGCGAGGCCGGACGCGTCGAATTCCTTGTCGTAGTTCATGCAGATCTCCATCACCTGGTCATCAGTGCGGGTGCTGCGCCTTGATTGCGCAACGATTGCCGTCGGCTCTGGCCCCATGGGACGACACCCCAAGGTGTATTACCTGCGAGCGGTGCGCCAACGTCTATTACCGCAACGGGTATCGGAGAATAGCCCATGTGGGTAGTGTGGCGATCGGGCCTGGACCGCCAATATCGCATTCGCTTCAGCGGGATCTGCGCGGGTTCGATCTCTGGCTTGCCCGCGCGATGGTCGGGTATTTCAGGTGCGCCTGCCGGCGGCGCGCTCGCCAAAAGAAGGAAAGGCACGCATGCACGGTTCCCTCTTGAGACTGGCCCTGGCGACGCTGCTGTTGAGCTTGCCGCTGCTCGCCCGAGCCGCCGACGCTGCGCGAGCGCTCGAGATCGTGCAGGGCAAGTGTTTCATCTGCCACGGCGTCGACGGTGAGAGTTCCAGCCCGGTGTTTCCGCGCCTGGCTGGCCAGCACGCAGGCTACGTGGCGCGGCAGCTGGCCGACTATCAGTCGGGGCGGCGCAAGAGCGACACGATGCGGCCGATGGTGGAGGATCTGTCGAAGGAAGACTTCGCCGCGCTCGGGCGCTACTTCGAGTCACGCCGGCCGATCGCGCATGTGCCGGAGGACTCGGAGCTCGCCGACGTGGGGCGATTCGTGTTCAATCGCGGCAACCCCTACTCGGGGATCCCGTCCTGCGCCAGTTGCCACGGCGCCAACGGCGGCGGCACCGAGACGATGCCGCGCCTGGCGGGCCAGCACGCCCAGTACCTCGAAAGTCAGCTGAAGAAATTCAATGCACGCGAGCGCACGAACGACAGCGCGATCATGCTCGGAATCGCCTCGAAGCTGACCGAACTCGAAGCCAAGGCCGTGGCTGCCTACGTCAGCGGAATGAAGTGACGCCGGTTTATGCGCACTGTCGCAGTGGGTTTTCGCACCGACGCGTAGCGGCAACAGGAGACGCCAGATGTCGACGTGGTTCGCGGCACTCGTCGCTGGTTTGACCTCGGCTCTGTGGCTGTGCGGCGCGCACGCGGCGCCCGCGGCTGGTGCACCGGTGCGGATCGGCCTCGACGCTGAGTTCTCGGTCGTGGACAGCACCTCGGCGCAGGCGATCGAACTCGGCATCCGGGTCGCGATGGACGAGATCAACAGCGCCGGCGGCGTGCTGGGCGGGCGGCCTCTCGAACTCGTCACCAAGGACAACCACATCAATCCGGCGCGCGGCATCGCCAACCTGACCGAGCTCGCAGCCATGCCCGACATGGTGGCGGTGTTCGGCGGGCGCTTCAGTCCGGTGATGTCCGAGGTGGTCAAGCCGGCCCATGACCTGAAGGTCGTGCTGCTGTCGCCGTGGTCGAGTGCGACCAACATCATCAACAACGGGTTTCAGCCCAACTACGCGTTCCGCCTGGCGTTGAACGATCTGATCGCGATGCCGGCGATGATCGATCGGGCGCTTTCCATGGGTCGGCCCAAAATCGGGTTGATGTTGGCCAACACCCAATGGGCCGG
>JANNKS010000167.1:0-7770 GCA_031396425.1 Rhizobacter sp.
GGCAACGTGGTGAGCCAGTACCGTCACCGCCAGAACAAGGCCGATGCGTTCGGCGGCTGGTCAACCGGCCGGGTCGATGGGTGGGTGCAGCGTTTCTCGCTCGGCGTGAACCGGCAGGATGACGCTTACGCGATTGAACCCGGGTTGGTGGCGCCACCGCAATTGCCGAGCGACGCGAAACTGGTTGCGCCGTACTTTCGCTACGAACTCATCGAAGACCGCTACGAGACGCTGCGCAACCGCAACCAGATCGAGCGCCCGGAATTCTTTGCGATGGGCCTCGTTTCCACACTGCAACTCGGCCGCGCGAGCACCGCCTGGGGTTCGAGCCGTGACGCATGGCTCTACGCGGGCACGGTGAGCCGGGGGTTCGCGCCGGCGCCAGACCACAGCTTGATCGGCTCGGCGTCGGTGAGCGGCGAGTACAGCGGCGGCGGCCTGCGGCGCCAGCGGCTCGGCGGTGTGGCGCAGTACTACCTGCCGCAAAGCAAACGGTGGTTGTTCTATGCCTCGTTGTCCGCCGATGCGCTGAAGAACCCCGACGCCGCCGATGCCTTGCTGCTGGGCGGTGACAACGGCATGCGAGGCTACCCGCTGCGCTACCAGAGCGGCGATCGACGTGCCCTGCTGACGCTGGAAGAGCGCGTCTACACCGACCTCTACCTGCTGCGCCTGTTCCGCTTCGGTGGTGCCGTGTTCTTCGACACCGGGCGCGCCTGGGGCGGCAGCAACGTGAACGCCGTCAAGCCCGGCTGGCTCCACGATGCGGGTTTCGGCCTGCGAATCTTCAGCGTGCGCGCTGCGTTCAGCAATGTGTTGCATCTGGACGTGGCGTTCCCGCTCGACCCCGACGTCAACGTCAGGCGGGTCCAGTTTCTCGTCCAGACCAAGACCAGTTTCTGAACCGCCGCGTTGGCCGCCGCGCGCAAGGCGGTGGAATGGCCGTCCAAGCTTTCAGTGCGCGGCGGGCGTCTTCGCTTTCATCAGCGTCATGGCGGTGCCGATCAGCGCCGACACCTCGCTCATGTTGCCCGGCACGATCATGGTGTTGTTCTTCTGCGCGAGCTGGCTGTAGGCCTCGACGGCCTTTTCCGCCACCTTCAGTTGCACTGCCTGTTCGCCCCCGGGCGATTGAATCGCATGAGCGATCTTGCGGATCGCTTCGGCGCTCGCTTCAGCGACCGCAAGAATCGCCGCCGCCTCGCCCTGGGCATTGTTGATTTCGGCCTGGCGCTGGCCTTCGGAGCGGGCGATGAACGCCTCACGCTCGCCGGTGGCGATGTTGATCTGTTCCTGCTTGCGGCCCTCGGAGGCAGCGATCAGCGCGCGCTTTTCGCGCTCGGCGGTGATCTGAGCCTGCATGGCGTGCAGGATCTCCTTGGGCGGTGTCAGGTCCTTGATTTCGTAGCGCAACACCTTCACACCCCAGTTCTGCGCAGCGACGTCGAGGGCGTTGACCACCGAGTGGTTGATCGCATCTCGCTCCTCGAAGGTCTTGTCCAGTTCCATCTTGCCGATCACCGAACGCAGCAGCGTTTGCGCGAGCTGAGTGATCGCGAAGACGTAGTTGCTCGAGCCGTAGCTGGCCCGCATCGGGTCGGTGATCTGGAAGTAGATGATGCCGTCCACCTGCAGCTGGGTGTTGTCGCGTGTGATGCAGACCTGGCTGGGCACGTCGAGCGGCACTTCCTTGAGCGAGTGTTTGTAGGCGACGCGTTCGATGAACGGCACGACGAACTTCAGCCCCGGCGTCAGCGTGCGGTCGTACTTGCCCAGGCGTTCGACCACCCAGGCGTGCTGCTGCGGCACGATCTTGAAGGTGCGGACGATGAAGATGACCGCGATGACGGCAATGATGAGTGCAATTTCCATGATGTATTGATCTCGCTCGCTGTTCGGTGGATGGGTTCAGGACTCGATGCGCGGGGTCAGGACCAGCCAGTTGCCCTCCACCGCACTGACCAGGTGTTCGCCCGCCAGCGCCGGAGCGCCGGGCGCCAGGCGTGCCGTCCAGGTGGAGCCGCGATAGGGCACGCGCGCGGTGCGGTCGGCGTCCCAGGAGGCGACGTGCACTCGCTCGCCGATGTCGAGGTTGACGTCGCGGTTCTGCGGTGCCGGGGCGGAACGCGGCTGGCGCGCCCGCCGCCAATGCCACACAGCAGTGGCGCCGCCGGAGACCAGCGCAGCAAGGATGATCTGGCCTGCCAGGGGCAATCCCAGGTGGGCCCCCAACGCCGCAGCCACCAGGCCCAGCGCGACCATCAGCAGGTAGAACGTCCCGGTGGCCAGCTCGGCCGCCACCGCCAGCCCCGCCGCCACCCACCACATCGTGGCCATCGACAGATCCATGCAAACTCCTTGGGCAACGCGCCGCAGCGCAGTGTAGGGCGCCTGGCACGGTGCGTGCCAGACATAGGTGCGCGCCCGCTTCGTGTCCGCGAGCCGCCCGGCGGCTGGGAAAAGCGGCACTACACTTCGCGCTCTTCGCCGCCGCCGATCCGAGGATGTCCATGCAGCGTTTCCGCTTTCCGATCGTAATCATCGACGAGGATTTCCGCTCTGAGAACACCTCCGGCCTGGGCATCCGCGCGCTCGCCGCAGCGATCGAGAAAGAAGGGTTCGAGGTGCTTGGCGCCACCGGCTACGGCGACCTGAGCCAGTTTGCCCAGCAACAAAGCCGCGCCAGCGCGTTCATTCTCTCGATCGATGACGAAGAGTTCACGCCCGGGCCCGAGCTCGACCCGGCGGTGCTGAACCTGCGCAAGTTCATCCAGGAAATCCGTTTCAAGAACGCCGAGATCCCCATCTACCTGTATGGAGAAAAGCGCACCTCGCAGCACCTGCCCAACGACGTTCTGCGCGAACTGCACGGTTTCATCCACATGTTCGAGGACACCCCGGAGTTCGTGGCGCGCCACATCATCCGTGAGGCCAAGAGTTACCTCGACGGCCTGGCGCCGCCGTTCTTCCGCGCGCTGGTGGACTACGCGCAAGACGGTTCGTACTCATGGCATTGCCCGGGGCACTCGGGCGGCGTGGCGTTTCTCAAGAGCCCCGTCGGGCGCATGTTCCACCAGTTCTTCGGCGAGAACATGCTGCGCGCCGACGTGTGCAACGCGGTCGACGAACTCGGCCAGTTGCTCGACCACACGGGCCCGGTGGCGGCCTCCGAACGCAACGCGGCGCGCATCTTCAACGCCGACCATTGCTTTTTCGTCACGAACGGCACGAGCACGTCGAACAAGATGGTCTGGCACCACACGGTGGCGCCGGGCGACGTGGTCGTGGTAGACCGCAACTGCCACAAGTCGATCCTGCACTCGATCATCATGACGGGCGCGGTACCGGTATTCCTGCGGCCTACGCGCAACCACTACGGCATCATCGGCCCGATCGCGCAAAGCGAGTTTTCTCCGGCGGCCATCCGCCGCAAGATCGCGGCGAACCCGTTGCTCTCGGGGGTGGACCCGAAGAAGGTGAAGCCCAGCATCCTCACCCTCACGCAAAGCACCTACGACGGTGTGCTTTACAACACCGGCACGATCAAGAAGGCGCTGGACGGCTACATCGACACGCTGCACTTCGACGAAGCCTGGCTGCCGCACGCCGCGTTCCACCCTTTCTACAAGGGCTACCACGCGTTGGCGAAGTGGGAGCCGCGACCGAAGGACCAGTTGGTGTTCGCCACGCAGTCCACCCACAAGTTGCTCGCCGGCTTGAGCCAGGCCTCGCAAGTGCTGGTGCAGGACTCGCAGACGCGCAAGCTCGATCGGCACCTGTTCAACGAAGCCTATCTGATGCACACCTCGACGAGCCCGCAGTACGCGATCATCGCGTCGTGCGACGTCGCCGCGGCGATGATGGAGGCGCCCGGCGGGACCGCGCTGGTGGAGGAGAGCATTCTCGAAGCGCTGGACTTCCGCCGTGCGATGCGCAAGGTGGCCAAGGAGTACGGAGCCGACTGGTGGTTCAAGGTCTGGGGCCCCGACAAGTTGACGGACGAGGGCGTGGGCGACGCTTCGGGCTGGATCCTCAAGGCGGGCGCCAAGTGGCATGGCTTTGGTGACATGGCCGAGGGCTTCAACCTGCTCGACCCGATCAAGAGCACGATCATCACGCCCGGGCTGGACATGTCGGGCAAGTTCGCGAAGACAGGGATTCCGGCGTCGATCATCACCAAGTTCCTCTCCGAGCACGGCGTCGTCGTCGAGAAGACGGGTCTGTATTCGTTCTTCATCATGTTCACGATCGGCATCACGAAAGGCCGCTGGAACACGTTGCTGACCGCGTTGCAGCAGTTCAAGGATGACTACGACAAGAACCAGCCGATGTGGCGCATCCTGCCGGAGTTCTGCGCCAAGCATCCGCGCTACGAGCGCATGGGCTTGCGCGACCTGTCGCAAAGCCTGCACGAGATGTACGCGAAGGGCGACATCGCGCGCCTGACCACGGAGATGTACTTGTCAGACCTGCATCCGGCGATGAAGCCGAGCGACGCGTTCGCGAACATCGCCAGGCGCAACACCGAGCGGGTGGACATCGATGCCCTGGAAGGCCGCGTCACGACTTCGCTGCTGACACCATACCCTCCGGGAATTCCGCTGCTGATTCCGGGCGAGCGCTTCAACAAGAAGATCGTCAAGTACCTGCAGTTCACCCGCGAATTCAACGCCGCATTCCCCGGCTTCGACACGGACGTTCATGGCCTCGTTGAAGAAGACGGCGAAGGCGCCGCGCGGCGCTATTCAGTCGATTGCGTTCGATGACCCGCGGCGGAAGAACACCGCCGTCCCTTCGGCTGCGCTCAATCGGCGCTTGCCGCTCCTGACATGGCATGGCTGAAGCCGCCATCGACGTAGGTGATTTCGGAAGTCACGCCAGCCGCCAGCGGCGACAACAGGAAGGCCGCGACGTTGCCCACATCGTCGATCGTCACGTTGCGCCGCAGTGGCGCGTTGCTCGCCACCACGTCGAGTATCTTGCCGAAGCCCTTGATTCCCGAGGCCGCCAGCGTCTTGATCGGCCCGGCCGAAATGCCGTTCACGCGTATGCCCTTCGGGCCCAGACTCGCCGCCAGATAACGCACGCTCGCTTCCAGCGAAGCCTTCGCCAGTCCCATCGTGTTGTAGTTGGGAACGCTGCGCATGGCCCCGAGATAGGTCAGCGTCAGCAGGGCTGAATCGGCGCGCAGGCGCGGCAGGGCCGCCTTGGCCATCGCCGGGAAGCTGTAGCTCGAGATGTCATGCGCGATGCGAAAAGATTCCCGGGACAGGCCGTCGAGGAAATCGCCCGAGATCGACTCTTTCGGAGCGAAGCCGATCGAATGGACGAAACCGTCGAATTCAGGCCAGTCCTGGCCGAGCTGTGTGAAAAGGCGTTCGATCTGCGCGTCGTCGGACACGTCGCAGTCGTAGATTTGCTTCGAGCCGAATTCGGCGGCGAAGTCAGTGATTCGGTCCTTGAATCGCTCGCCCTGGTAGCTGAACGCCAATTCGGCACCTTCGCGGCGGCAGGCACGTGCGATGCCGTAGGCGATAGAGCGGTTTGACAGTACACCGGTGATCAAAAGCCGCTTGCCGGCGAGGAATCCCATGCTTGGCTCCAGAGAAGGTTTTGGGCGGCTGCGATTCTGGCATGCCGGGGCTTCAGGTTATTGCTTGCCCCAAGAGCTCAGGCTACAATCCGCCCTTTCAAGAAGAAGTGATTGGGCGGATTCTTCCAGCCCATTTTTTTTGGGCGCTCGGGTTTGGCTACGAACGGCAGGTCAGAACTGCCGGGCCCAGGCGGCAGTGCAACGAGGCAGGACGAACGGCTGATGGATTGGCAACGCGCGGTGCATGACACCGTGACCGGTCTGGGCTACGACTTGGTGGACGCACAGCGCAGTGCGGGTGGGTTGTTGCGCGTGTTCATTGACAAACCCGTCAGCCAACCCGTCGCGCAGGCAGACAACTTCATTACGGTTGAAGACTGCGAAAAGGTGACGCGTCAGCTCCAGCACGTGCTGGAAGTCGCCGGCTGCGACTACCAACGGCTCGAAGTCTCGTCGCCGGGGTTGGACCGGCCGCTGAAGAAAGCTGCCGACTTCGAGCGCTTCGCGGGCGAGCAGATTGAGCTGACGCTGAAGCTTGCATTGAAGGGCCGCAAGAAGTATCGCGGCGAGTTGCGCGCGCAACCCGCGGGGTGGCGCGTCGTAGTGGGGGAAGGTGAGTCCCAGCAGGCACTGGATTTCGTGCTCGAGGATGTGCGTGAAGCACGCCTGGTGCCGGTGCTCGATTTCAAGGGCCGTCGACTATCCGCGCCGGATGGGAATCAACCCACCGTGCTAGAGGGCGACGGGCGCCATGACAAAGGCGTTCAAGGAGACCGAATTCAATGAATCGTGAACTGTTGATGTTGGTCGATGCGATCTCGCGCGAGAAAAGCGTCGATCTGGAAGTGGTGTTCGGCGCTGTCGAGGCCGCGCTCGCGTCTGCGTCCAAGAAACTGCACGGCGGCGAAGTCGACATGCGCGTGACCGTCGACCGCGACAGCGGCGAGTATGAAACCTTCCGCCGCTGGCACGTTGTGCCGGATGAAGCCGGATTGCAGCTGCCCGACTCGGAGATCCTGCTTTTCGAGGCGCAGGAACAGATACCCGACATCGAGGTGGACGACTACATTGAAGAGCCGGTCGAATCGGTATCGATCGGGCGCATCGGTGCGCAGGCGGCCAAGCAGGTCATTCTGCAAAAGATCCGCGACGCCGAGCGCGAGCAATTGCTCAACGATTTCCTGTCGCGCGGCGAGAAAATATTCGTCGGCACCGTGAAGCGCTTGGATAAGGGCGACGTGATCGTCGAATCGGGCCGTGTCGAGGGGCGGTTGCGGCGTGCCGAGATGATCCCGAAGGAAAACCTGCGCACGGGTGACCGGGTGCGCGCCTACATTGCCGATGTCGATTCCACGTTGCGCGGGCCGCAGATCCTGCTGTCGCGCAGCGCGCCGGGGTTCATGATCGAACTGTTCGCGCAGGAAGTGCCGGAAATCGAGCAAGGGCTGCTGGAAATCAAGTCGTGCGCCCGCGATCCGGGTTCGCGCGCCAAGATTGCCGTCGTGTCGCACGACAAGCGCGTCGACCCGATCGGCACGTGCGTGGGCGTGCGTGGCTCGCGCGTGAACGCGGTGACGAACGAAGTGGCCGGTGAGCGTGTGGACATCGTGTTGTGGTCGGAAGACCCGGCGCAGTTCGTGATCGGCGCGCTCGCGCCGGCCAACGTCGTGTCGATCGTCGTGGACGAGGAGCGTCATGCAATGGACGTCGTCGTCGATGAAGAGAACCTCGCGATCGCGATCGGCCGCGGCGGCCAGAACGTGCGCCTGGCCTCCGAGCTGACGGGCTGGCGCATCAACATCATGACGGCTGAAGAGTCGGCGTCCAAGCAGGCCGTCGAGTCCGACGCGGTACGCAAGCTCTTCATCGACAAACTCGATGTGGACGCCGAAGTCGCCGACATCCTGATCGCTGAGGGCTTCTCCAGCCTGGAAGAAGTGGCCTACGTGCCGATGCAGGAAATGCTCGAAATCGAGAGCTTCGACGAAGACACCGTGAACGAGTTGCGCACCCGCGCCAAAGACGCGCTGCTGACGATGGAAATCGCCAAGGAAGAAAGCGTGAACGACGTATCGCAGGATTTACGTGACCTCGACGGCCTGACCGCGCCGCTGATTGCCAAGCTCACCGAGGGCGGCATCCATACGCGCGACGACCTCGCCGACCTGGCCGTCGAC
>JANNKS010000029.1:0-8158 GCA_031396425.1 Rhizobacter sp.
TTGACTTCATCGACCTGACGTCCCTCGCGGGTCGCTTCGATCCCTGCATGTGGGCTGGCTCGACGCCCGCGCAACGGCAGCGGCATCAATGGCGTCAAGGACCTGAAAGGCAAGAAGGTCGCCACGCCCTTTGTCAGCACCGCGCACTACCAGCTGATGGCGGTGATGAAGACCGAAGGCGTCGACGCCAAGGGGGTCAACGTGATGAACCTGCGCCCGCCCGAAATCGCCGCGGCCTGGGAGCGCGGCGACATCGACGCCGCCTTCATCTGGGACCCGGTTCTCAGCAAGATCAAGGGCAACGGCAAGGTGATCGAGACGTCGAAGACGATCGGCAAGCGCGGCTTCCCGACCTTCGACGGCCTGATCGTCAATGCCAAGTGGGCGGCGCAGAACGAGGCCTTCATGGTGGAGCTGGTCAAGGTGCTGGCCAAGGCCGACGCGGCCTACATGGGCAACCGGGCGAAGTGGACGGTCGACTCACCTGAAGTCAAGGCGGTGGCCAAGTGGACCAAGGCCGACGCGAAGGACGTGCCGCCGGCGATGGCGCTGTACACCTTCCCGACGACGGCCGAGCAGCTGAGTCCGACGTGGCTGGGCGGCGGCGCCGCCAAGGCCATGACCCGGACCGCGGACTTCCTGAAAGAGCAGGGCCGCATCCAGGAAGTCAAGCCCGACTACAGCGCCTTCGTCACCGACGTGTACGTGAAGAAGGCGATGGGGAAATGACGCTGCGCTGAGAGGGACAGCGGGCGACGCTGGCGCGTCGCCCTGCTTCTTTGGAGGTTTCATGCCCACGTTGGAAATCCGCCAGCTCACGCTGAACTACGCCGTCAAGGGCGGAACGCTGCAGGCGCTGGCGCCGGTCAATCTGACGATCAATTCGGGCGACTTCGTGGTGGCGCTCGGCGCATCGGGTTGCGGCAAGACCACCCTGCTCAACTGCATCGCCGGCTTCCTGCCGGCGTCCACCGGCGACATCCTGCTCGACGGCCAGCCCGTGGTCGGCCCGGGTGCCGACCGCGGCGTCGTGTTCCAGAAGCACGCGCTGATGCCCTGGCTGACGGTGCGCGACAACGTGGCGCTGGGCCTGCGCCTGCGCGGCGTCGACAAGCCCACGCGCTCGCGCGTGGCCGAAGAGAAGCTGGCGCTGGTGGGACTGGAAAAGTTCGCCGACCGCAATGTCTACGAGCTCTCGGGCGGCATGCAGCAGCGCGTGGGCATCGCCCGTGCATTGGCCAACGATCCGGCGGTGCTGTTGATGGACGAGCCCATGGGTGCGCTGGACGCCTTCACGCGCGAGAGCGTGCAGGAAATCCTGATCGAAGTCTGGGCCAAGACCCACAAGATGGTTTTCTTCATCACCCATTCTGTCGAGGAGGCGCTGTTCCTGGCGACGCGCCTGATCGTGATGAGCCCGAGCCCGGGCCGCATTTCCCACGTCTATGACGACGTGCCCTTCTCGCGTGAGTTCCTGAGCCACCACGATGCGCGCCGCGTCAAGTCGGGGGCCGAGTTCATCCGCCTGCGCGAAGAGGTGCTTGCGCACATTCACCACCGGGAGCCGGCCCATGCCTGACGCCGTTGCCTCGAAAGCGGCGTTGCCGGCATCCGCCGCGCCGGCGTTGAAGACCAGCCGCTTCAAGGTGCCCGGCGAGGGCTCGAGCGCAGCCATCAGCGTGGGCACGGTGGTTGGCCTGTTCGTGCTGTGGTTCGCAGTGACGAACCTGGGCTTGATCAAGCCCTTGTTCCTGCCCAGCCCGCAGGCGGTGTGGTTGCAGTTTTACGAGTACCTCACCGGCACAGCCAACGACAAGCCGTTGTGGCAGCATTTCCTGGCCAGCATCCTGCGTGTCACCGTCGCCTTCTGGGCCGCGTTCCTCACGGCGGTGCCGGTGGGCATCGCGATGGGCATGAGCCGCGTCGCGCGCGGCGTCTTCGACCCGCCAATCGAGTTCTACCGTCCGTTGCCGCCGCTGGCCTACCTGCCGCTGATCATCATCTGGTTCGGCATTGACGAGACGCCCAAGGTGCTCTTGATCTACCTCGCCTGCTTCGCGCCGCTGGCACTGGCCGCGCGCTCGGGCATGAAAAGCGCGGCGCAGGAGCAGATCAACGCGGCGTACTCGATGGGCGCCAATTACCGCCAGGTGATCCTGCACGTGATCCTGCCCTCGGCGCTGCCCGAGATCCTGGTCGGCATGCGCATCGCCATCGGCTTCGGCTGGACCACCCTGGTGGCGGCCGAGATGGTGGCAGCCAACGTCGGCCTCGGTCAGATGGTGCTCAACGCGTCGAACTTCCTGCGCACCGACATCGTGATCATGGGCATCATCGTGATCGGCGTCATCGCCTACCTGTTCGACATGTTCATGCGCTGGGTCGAGCACAAGCTGGTGCCGTGGAAAGGGCGCATGTGAGGTGCGCGCCCAAGTGCGGTTCGCGCGCCTGCGGCGCGACGGACTCGCAAGACTGAGCTACATCGCGCCGTAGTTCGGCCCGCCACCGCCTTCGGGCGTGACCCAGACGATGTTCTGCGTCGGGTCCTTGATGTCGCAGGTCTTGCAGTGCACGCAGTTCTGCGCATTGATCTGCAAGCGGTCGGCGCCGGCATCGGTCTTCACGAACTCGTACACGCCCGCCGGGCAGTAGCGGCTCTCCGGCCCCGCGTATTTCGCCAGGTTCACGGCGACCGGCACGCGCGCATCCTTCAGCGTCAGGTGAGCGGGTTGTTGTTCTTCGTGGTTGGTGTTGCTGATGAACACGCTCGAGAGCCGGTCGAAACTGATCTTGCCGTCCGGTTTGGGGTAGACGATCTGTGGGCAGTCGGCGGCGGGCTTGACAAAGGTGTGATCGGCTGCGGCCGAGTGGATGGTCCAGGGCGGCGCGTTGAAACCGATCTTGGGCAGCAGCCACTGCTCGATGCCGGTCATCAGCGTGGCCATCGTGCGGCCCTTCTTGAACCACTGTTTGAAGTTGCGCGCACGGTCGAGCTCGTCGTTCAACCAGGATTCGTTGAACGATTCAGGGTAGGTGCCCAGCTCATCGTGCCGGCGGTCCTCGCCCAGCGCATCGAACGCCGATTCGGCGGCCAGCATGCCGGTCTTGATCGCTGCGTGGCTGCCCTTGATGCGCGACGCATTCATGTAACCCGCTTCGCAGCCCACCAGCGCCCCGCCCGGGAACACCGTCTTGGGCAGGCTCAGGATGCCGCCCGCCGTGATAGCGCGTGCGCCGTAGGCGAGCCGCTTGCCGCCCTCGAGCGTCTTGCGTATCGCGGGGTGCGTCTTCCAGCGCTGGAATTCCTCGAACGGGCTCAGCCATGGGTTGCTGTAATCCAGGCCGACGACGAAACCCAGCGCCACCTTGTTGTCGGCCGCGTGGTAAAGGAACGAGCCGCCATACGTGTTCGCTTCGAGCGGCCAGCCGGCGGTGTGAACGACACGCCCGGGCTGGTGCTGCGCGGCCGGCACCTCCCACAATTCCTTCAGGCCGATGCCGTAACTCTGCGGGTCACGGCCGGCGTCGAGCCGGAAGCGCGCGATCAGTTGTTTGCCGAGGTGGCCGCGCGAACCCTCCGCAAAGATCGTGTAGCGCGCAAGCAGTTCCATGCCGAGCTGGAAGCCGTCGTGCGGCTCGCCGTCCTTGCCCACACCCATGTTGCCGGTGGCCACACCCTTGACCGAGCCGTTGTCGTTGAACAGGATTTCTGCGGCGGCGAAGCCGGGGAAGATCTCCACGCCCAGGCCTTCGGCCTGCTGGGCCAGCCAGCGCACCACGTTGCCCAGGCTGACGATGTAGTTGCCGTGATTCTTGAAACATTCGGGCAGAAAGAACGCCGGGGTGCTTTTCGCGCCGGTTTCGCTCAGAAACAGAAATTCGTCCTCGGTCACTTCCTGCTGCAACGGGGCGCCGAGCTCGCGCCCGTTAGGGAACAACAAGGTGATCGAGCGAGGGTCCATGATTGCGCCCGACAGGATGTGCGCGCCGGGCTCGGATCCCTTTTCGAGCACCACCACCGAAACTTCCGTGCCCTTCAGGGCCGCGAGTTGTTTGAGGCGGATCGCAGTGGCCAGGCCGGCCGGGCCCGCGCCGACCACGACGACGTCATACTCCATCGCTTCACGCGGGCCGTATTTTTCGAGAATCGCAGCTGGGCTCATGGACAATGCGGGGCGATGCAATGCTGCCGATTGTATCGAGCGGTGCCTCGGAACACCCTGCTTGCAACGCGGCTCGGGCCGACCGGGCCGCGTGCTATCTTTCCCGGGTGGACATCGCTCGCGCGCCGCACCGGTCGGCGCGGCCACCGGCCGATGTTCTGTCCGATCCACCCAGGCATTCAACCCATCGAGAACCGACACCATGAGCTACACGATTGACCTTTCCGGGCGCGTTGCCCTTGTGACGGGCGCGTCGAGCGGCCTGGGCACGCAGTTCGCGAAGACACTCGCATCGGCCGGTGCCGCCGTGGCGCTGGCGGGGCGGCGCGTCGAGCGGCTCAAGGCACTGCGCGCCGAGATCGAATCGAACGGCGGCGTGGCCCACGTCGTCACCCTCGACGTCACCGACCTGAGCAGCATCAAGGCGGCGGTGGCGCACACCGAGACCGAGATGGGCGGCATCGACATCCTGATCAACAACTCGGGCGTCAGCACGACCCAGAAGCTGATCGACGTCAGCGAAGAAGACTACGACTTCATCTTCAACACCACCACCAAGGGCGCCTTCTTCGTCGCCCAGGAGGTGGGCAAACGCATGCTGGCGCGCGCCAAGGGTGCCGCGCCGGGCACCTTCACCGGCGGGCGGGTGGTGAACATCGCGTCGATGGCGGGCCTGCGGGTGCTGGGCCAGATCGGCGTGTACTGCATGAGCAAGGCGGCGGTGATTCACATGACGCGCGCAATGGCGCTTGAATGGGGGCGTTTCGGCATCAATGTCAATGCGATCTGCCCGGGCTACATCGACACCGAGATCAACCACCACCACTGGCAGACCGACGCCGGCAAACGCCTGGTCGACATGTTGCCGCGCAAACGCATCGGCAAGCCGGAAGACCTGGACGCGGTGCTGATGATGTTGTGTGCGAACCAGAGCCACTTCGTCAATGGCGCGGTGATCCAGGCCGACGACGGATTTGCGGTCTGAAGGGCTGAGCGCCTCGTGATCATGCCGGCTCGAAAGCCCCTCGGCGTCTGAGGCATGGCCATGCGAAGCCTGTCTTTGCTGGAAACGCGCGTGCTGGGCGTGCTGATCGAAAAAGCACACACGGTGCCCGACAGCTACCCTTTGTCGCTCAACACGCTCACGCTGGGCTGCAACCAGAAGACCGCACGCGATCCCGTCCTCAATGTGGCCGAAGCCGAAGTGCTGATGACGGTCGATGCACTGAAGAGCCTGCACCTCGCGTTCGAGGCCAGCGGCTCACGCGTGAGCCGCTATGAACACAACCTGGGCCGCGTGCTGGGCTTGCCCACCCAATCGGCGGCGCTGCTCGCGGTGCTGATGCTGCGCGGGCCGCAGACCTGTTCGGAGCTTCGCATCAACTGCGAGCGTCTGCACAAGTTTGCCGACCTGTCGGCGGTGGAAGGTTTCCTCGACGAACTGGCCGGCCGTGCCGAAGAGAAGGGCGGGCCGCTGGTGGTGAAGCTGGCCCGCAACGCAGGCGAACGCGAGCAGCGTTGGGCGCATCTGCTTTCGGGCAGTGTGGCGAACCTTGCCAGCGCGGCCGACACCGGCGCGGCGGACTTCGTGGCCACCAGCGAGCTGGTCGCGTTGAAGGCGCAGCAGGCGGCTCTGCAGGTGGAGGTGAACCAGCTGCGAGTACTCGTCGACAAACTGTATGTCGAGCTTGGGGTGAGCCGACCTTGAGGCCGAAACAACCCACCACGAAAACCGACGTCGACCATGCGCTTTGACCTGCCCGCCGAGAAGAAACTCGTTCACGAGATGGTGATTCCGATTCGCTGGGGCGACATGGACGGCATGGGCCACGTGAACAACACGATCTACTTCCGCTACTTCGAAGTGATCCGGATCGCCTGGTTCGACACCGTGGGCGGTGGCCCGAATCCGAACGGCGAGGGCATCGTGATCGTCAATGCCTTCTGCAACTTCATCAAGCAGCTCGAGTACCCCGGCGACCTGCTCACGCGCATGTACGTGGCCAACCCGGGACGCACCAGCTTCGACACCTTCGTGACACTCGAGCGAACCGACCAGCCTGGCGTTGTGTACGCCAATGGCGGCGCCACCACGGTATGGGTCGACTTCAAGAAGCAGCAGTCGATGCCGATGCCCGATTGGTTGCGCGCACTGCTGGGGTGAGGCGGCGCAATGCACTGCGGCCCGCGGCCGGCGTTGCCGCGTGCACGCACTTCAAGCACGCAGCAGCTTTTGCACCAGTTCAGGCGTGGTCGCGCAGCGATACTTCTTCATCAAGCGGGCACGGTAGACGTCGACCGTGCGCGGGCTGATACCCAGCCGCTTGCCGATCAGCTTGCTTGTGAGGCCTTCGATCAGCAGCGCGGCCACCTCGCGTTCGCGCGCGGTGAGGTCAACGCTGAGCTGGCGCCGCGACGACAGGTCTTCGAAGCTCCAGATGCCTGCGGCATGCGGCCGCGCCGGATCAAGCGCGCGGCCCGACACATGACACCAGAACAACTCGCCGATGCGCGGGCCGTCAAGCCGCTTCATGATGCGTTCGTCGGCGTACCAGCCGTTCGCGTTCAGGCTCGCGACGATGCGCTCGCCGGTGCGCTCGAACTCGTCGTGGCTGGGGTAGAGCAGTTCCAGGCTCTGGCCCACCAGCCGGCTGGGCGGCGCTCCGAACATCTCGGCGACGAGCCGGTTGCAGTCGACAATCAGCCGGTTGCGCGACAACACCAGCCCGATGGGAGCGAAATCGAACGCGTTTCGATAGTCGATCGTGGCGCCTGGCGGCACGGGCGGAGCGGGCATGGATCGTTGCGTAGCCTTTAAGCGATTCTACGTAGTCACTACTTAGGCCAGTACGTAGTACGCTGCGCGCCTCACCCGCCGCAATCGCGATCAGGAGAACCTGCATGAAGAAGCTCTACCCCAATGCCGCCGCCGCCTTGAAGGGCCTCGTGAAAGACGGCCAGCTGATGGCCGTCGGCGGCTTCGGCCTGTGCGGCATTCCCGAGGCGCTGATTGCGGCGCTGCGCGACAGCGGCGTCAAGAACCTCACCGTGATTTCCAACAATGCCGGCGTCGACGGTTTCGGCCTGGGGCAGTTGCTCGAAACACGCCAGATCAAACGCATGATCTCGAGCTACGTGGGCGAGAACAAGGAGTTCGAGCGGCAATACCTTGCCGGCGAACTCGAACTTGAATTCACGCCGCAAGGCACGCTGGCCGAAAAGCTGCGCGCCGGCGGGGCGGGCATTCCGGCCTTCTTCACCCGCACCGGCGTGGGCACGCTGGTGGCCGAAGGCAAGGAAATCCGCGAATTCGACGGTCACCAATATGTGATGGAACATGCCCTCGTGCCCGATGTTTCGCTCGTGAAGGCCTGGAAGGCCGACCATTCAGGCAACCTCATCTTTCGGCGCACGGCGCGCAATTTCAACCCCGCCGTCGCGATGGCCGGCAAGGTGAGCGTCGTGGAAGTGGAAGAGATCGTCGCGACGGGCACTTTCGACCCGGATGCGGTTCACCTGCCCGGCATCTATGTGCACCGCATCGTCGTGAACGCTTCGCCGGAAAAGCGCATCGAGAAGCGCACCCTGACCGCCAAAGCCGCGGCCTGATCGATTCGCCATCCCCCTGACCGATATTGAGGACACCCATCATGGCTTGGACCCACGACCAGATGGCGGCGCGCGCCGCCCAGGAATTGCAGGACGGCTTCTATGTCAATCTCGGCATCGGCCTGCCCACGCTGGTGGCGAACTTCGTTCGGCCCGACATCGAGGTCTGGCTGCAGAGTGAAAACGGCATGCTCGGCATCGGCCCGTTTCCCACCGAAGACGAGGTCGACGCCGACCTCATCAACGCCGGCAAGCAGACCGTGACGACGATAGCCGGGTCAAGCATTTTTGGCAGCCACGACAGCTTCGCCATGATTCGTGGCGGCAAGATCAACCTGAGCATCCTGGGCGCCATGCAGGTGAGCGAAAAGGGCGATCTGGCCAAC
>JANNKS010000054.1:0-6645 GCA_031396425.1 Rhizobacter sp.
GCCTTCTTCTCGCGGCTGTAGCGCTCCAGGCGCTCCAGCGCATCGTCGAGGTCACGCGCCTGTTCGTCTAGGTAGCGCGTCTTGATGCGGAATTCGATGCGCGACTGCTGGCACTCGATGTTCAGCGACGACGCACCAGCAAAGCTCGCCGCCAGCGGCTGCGCGCCACCCATGCCGCCCAGACCCGCGGTGAGGATCCAGCGCCCCGCCCAATCGTCAGCCCCCGGTCCGCCGGGTACGGCCGACGGCCCCCCGAGGGGGCCGCGCCCGGCTTGGGACGGCCCGGCGCTCGGGCGCGCGCCACCATAGTGCTGGCGGCCGGCTTCGACGAAGGTCTCGTAGGTGCCCTGCACGATGCCCTGGCTGCCGATGTAGATCCAGGAGCCGGCCGTCATCTGGCCGTACATCATCAGGCCTTTGCGGTCGAGTTCGTGGAAGTGTTCCCAGGTGGCCCACTTGGGCACCAGGTTCGAATTCGCGATCAGCACGCGCGGCGCATCGACATGGGTGCGGAACACGCCCACCGGCTTGCCCGACTGCACCAGCAGCGTCTCGTCTTCGTTCAGCGCGCGCAGGCTGGTCAGGATGGCCTCATAACAGTCCCAGTTGCGCGCCGCCTTGCCGATGCCGCCGTAGACCACCAGCGCGTCGGGGTTTTCGGCAACCTCGGGGTCGAGGTTGTTCTGCAGCATCCGGTACGCCGCTTCGATGAGCCAGTTCTTGCAGGTGATGGCGCTGCCGCGCGGTGCGCGCACCGGGTGCGGGCGCGCGATGTTCTGGACGCTGGACAGATCGGACATGGGGTCCTCCGGATGCGTTGAGGTGGACAGAGGCGTCGAACTTTACTTGACTAGACAAGTTGATGCAAGTACGATTTTCCCCATGCGAAGAGACCCTGATGCGGCCACCGGCGGTGCGAACACACCGGCCGCACCCTATGCACGGGTCAAGCAATTCCTCAAGGGCGAGCTCGAACTCGGCCGCTGGGCGCCGGGCTCGCGCATGCCGTCCGATGCCGAGCTCGTGGCGCAGTTCGGCGTGAGCCGCATGACGGTGACGCGCGCGCTGCGCGAGCTGCAGGCCGAAGGCCTGGTGGAACGCGTGCAGGGCGTGGGCACGTTCGCCGCGCAGTTGCACCGGGTCGCCTCGACGCTGACGATTCGCGATCTTCACGAAGAAATCGTCGCCCGCGGGCATCAGCACGAGGCCCGCGTACAGCTGGTGCGCAAGGAAAGTGCACCGGCGGCACTCGCCCGGCAGCTGGGGCTGAAAACAGGTGCCGACGTGTTCCACACGCTGATCGTGCACTTCGAGAACGGCGTGGCCCTGCAGTGTGAAGACCGCTTCGTCAACCCGGCCTGGGCGCCCGATTTCCTGAGTGTCGACTTCACCCGCATCACACCCACCCACTATCTGTTGCAGGTGGCGCCGCTGTGGGAGGCGCAGTATTCGATCGAGGCGAGTGCGCCGAGTGCCGAGGAAGCGAGGCTGCTCGGCGTGAGCGCGCACGAACCGTGCCTCGTGATCGTGCGGCGCACGATGAGCCGCGGCGTGCCGATCACGCTGGCGCGGCTCGTGCACCCGGGCCGGCGCTACGCATTGCAGGGAGAATTCAAGCCATGAGCCAGACCGCCGACATCGCCCAGCGCACTCTGGCAAAGCGCATCGGTGCGTCGAGCAGGGTGGCCGAACGCGTCGATGCGGCGCTGGTACAGGCCTTCCAGGATGATGGCGCCGTGTGCATCCGACAGTTGCTGAATGCAGACGAGATGGATAGTCTGCGGGCCGGGATCGACGCCAATCTGGCCCACCCGAGCCCACGTGCCAAGACGGCGAGCCAGCCCGACGACCCAGGCTTTTTCATCGAAGATTTCTGCAACTGGCAGGACAATCCGCACTACCAGCGCACCATCTTCGAAACGCCGCTGGCCGAAACGGCCGCCCGGTTGATGCAGAGCTGCAGCGTGCGTTTCTATCACGACCACATGCTCACCAAGGAGCCGGGCACGCGTCAGCGCACGCCGTGGCACCAGGACCAGCCGTACTACAACATCGCCGGATTGCAGAACTGCAGCATGTGGATTGCGGTCGACCCGGTGGCGCGTTCGTCGACGCTCGAATTCGTCGCCGGTTCGCACCGCGGCCCCTGGCTGATGCCGCGCTCGTTCATGGACAAACAGGCGAGGTGGTTTCCGGAAGGCAGCCTGGCCGACTTGCCCGACATCGAAGCGCGGCGCAGCGACTTTCGCATTCTCGGCTGGGAGCTGGCGCCGGGCGACGTGGTGTGCTTTCACATGCTGGCCCTGCATGCGGCCGCGGGTGTGCAGGGGGGCCGACGGCGCCGCGTGTTCTCGGCGCGGTTCATCGGCGATGACATTCGTCATGCGCCTCGGCCCTGGGTCACTTCGCCGGCTTTTCCCGGTCTGACCGAGGAACTCTGCGAAGGTGCGGCGATGGACCACCCGCTGTTCCCGTTGTTGTGGCAGCAGGCGTGACCGTGAGCCACGAGTTGTTGCTGGTGTGCGCCGACCAGGTCGCCCCCGAGCTCTGGCGCAATGGCGGTGGGCGCACCCGCGAGCTGCTGGCCTGGCCGGCCGGGCCGGATTGGCGCTTGCGCGTCAGCCTGGCCGACATTGAAGCGGATGGGCCGTTTTCAAATTTCGTCGGTGTGCAACGCTGGTTCGCCGTCATCGCGGGTGCCGGAGTCGAGTTGCGCTTTGCCGATGCGGTGCATCGGTTGACGCCAGCTGGCGCTGCGTTGCACTTCGACGGCGCAGCTGCGCCGCACTGTGCGCTGCTCGACGGCGCCACGCGAGACCTGAACCTGATGGCACGCGATGGCACGGCGCTGTTGCAGCCGGCGCTGGCGCAAACCGATTGGTGCGACGCGTTCACGCAGCGCGGGCTGTTCACGCTGCTCCCGGGCGAATTGAGGTGTGAGCGGCACGGCCGAGTGGCGCTCGCACCGTTCACGCTGGCCTGGGAACTGGGTCCGGGCGCGTGTTCCTTTGTGCCGAACGGGCAACCCGCGGCAACCCGGTGTGGTTGGTGGCTCGGTTGGTCGGCGCAGGGTTCGGCAACCGCATTGGCGGCGAACCCATGATCGAAGGCACCGTTTTTTCGCTGCATCGCGGCACCGCACCGCTGCTGGTCAGCCTGCCGCATGTGGGCACCGAGATTCCGGATTACGTGCGCGCGTCGTTTGTCGAACGCGCCCTCGATGTCGAAGACACCGACTGGTTCCTGGCCGAGCTCTACGCGTTCGTGAAGGACCTGGGTGCCAGCCTGATCGTGCCGCGTTTCTCGCGCTACGTGATCGACTTGAACCGCCCGCCTGAAAACACGCCGATGTACGCCGGCGTGAACAACACCGAGTTGTGCCCGACGCGTTTTTTTACCGGCGACGCGCTGGTGCACGAGGGACGGGCGCCGGACGCCGCCGAAGTGGCGCGCCGGCGCGACGCCTATTGGCGCCCGTACCACGGCGCCCTTGCCGAAGAGGTGACGCGCCTGAAGGCGATGCATGGTCATGCGGTGCTGTTCGACGGCCACAGCATCAGGTCGGAGCTGCCATGGTTGTTCGAGGGGCGGCTGAGCGACCTGAACCTCGGTACGGTGAGCGGCGCCAGCTGTGCGCCCGACCTGCGTGCGCGCCTCGCGGCCGTGCTTCAGGCGCAGACGTCGTTCACGCAGGTGGTCGATGGGCGTTTCAGGGGCGGCTACATCACACGCCACTTCGGGCGGCCGATCGAGGGGGTGCACGCGGTGCAACTCGAGATGTGCTGGTCTTGTTATATGCAAGAGCAGCCACCCTTCGCGATCGATCCGCAACGCGCCGCAAGGCTTCGGCCGGTGCTGAATTCGTTGGTCAAGACCATGCTCGAATGGAGGCCCGGTGCCTGAGCTTTCCCCCGCCACCACGCTGTGGGCGCCGCAGGCCTGGGTGGGCGGCCGCTGGCAGCAGGGGGTGCTGCTGCGCGTCGGCGCGGACGGCTGCTGGGCGGAAGTCAGCGTGGCGGTGCCGGTCGCACCGGCTGGTGCCAGGTCGCTGCCCGGCCCGGTGCTGCCCGGCCTGGTGAATGCGCACAGCCACGCGTTTCAGCGCGCCTTCGCGGGTTTGGCCGAGCGGCGCGATTCACAGGCAGACGACTTCTGGTCGTGGCGCGACCGCATGTACCGCGTGGCATTGCGCGTCACGCCGGCGATGCTGCGCGCGATCGCGGCGCAGCTGGATGTCGAGTTGCTGCGCGGCGGCTACACGCAGGTGTGCGAGTTCCACTATCTGCAGCACCAGGAAGATGGCCAGCCCTACGCCGACCCCGCAACGCTCGCCTGGGCGCTCGCCGATGCGGCCGACGAGTCGGGCATCGGCCTGACCGTCTTGCCGGTGCTGTACGAACGTGCCGGCTTCACGCAGCCGACGCTGCGCGCCGACCAGCGCCGGTTCGCCACCACGCCGGCGGGCGTCGAGCAACTGCTGCGAACGCTGCAAGCGGCGCGGCGGCCGCGCCTGAATGCCGGGCTGGCGATTCACTCGCTGCGCGCCGCGTCACCGCAGGCGATTCAGGAATTGCTGGGTCGAGTCGGGGTCGATGCGCTGCCAGTGCACGTTCACGTTGCCGAGCAGACCCAGGAGGTCGATGCCTGCTTGGCCGCAACCGGGCTGCGGCCGATCGAATGGCTGTGCCACCATGTTCAGCTCGATGCGCGCTGGCAACTCGTGCACGCCACCCACGCGAATGCGGCGGAAATCGACGCCGTCGGTGCGAGCGGCGCGGGCATCGTGATTTGCCCCAGCACCGAGGGCAACCTGGGCGACGGCTTGACCGATGTGCCGGGCTGGTTGGCTGCGGGGGTGCCAATCGCACTCGGTTCGGACAGCCATGTGACGCGGTGCTGGGCGGAAGAGCTGCGCTGGCTCGAATATGGCCAGCGCCTGGTGCGGCGGGAACGCAACGTGGCCGCGGCGCCTGCATTGGGCGAAACGTCCACCGCAGCGAGGCTGTTCAACCATGCACTCGGCGCCGGTGGTTGCGCTGCCGGGCAGCGGCATTGGGGGCTGGAAGTCGGTGCGCGCGCGGATGCACTCGTACTCGACGTCCACGCTGCGGGCTTGCTGGGAATTCCGGCCGCGCAGCGGCTCGATGCTTTGGTGTTCGCCACCGATGCGCCGGCGTTTCAGAGCATCTACGTTGCCGGTGAGTGTGTGATGGAACAGGGCGTCCATCGTGACGAAGCGCGCATTGCCGGACGCTTTGAATCCGCGATGGCCGAACTCTGGGCCGCGGAGGATCAGTAGTTCAAGCCCATCGCATCGCGCACACCGCGCATCGTTTCGCGTGCAACCCCACGCGCCCGCTCGGTGCCGACTTCGACGATCCAGTGCACCTTCTTCGGGTTGCTCAAGTAGCTTTCGGCGCGTTCGCGCCACGGCAATTGCTCGCGCAGGATCGCATCGATGACGGGTTGTTTGCACTCCAGGCAACCAATGCCTGCCGTGGTGCAGCCGGTCTGCACCCACTCGCGGGTCGGCACGTCGCTGTAGACCAGGTGCAGTTGCCACACCGGGCAGCGCTGCGGGTCACCCTTGTCAGTTCGGCGCACGCGCTGCGGGTCGGTGGGCATGCGCTGGACCTTGCGCTGAACTTCGGCGGGCTCTTCGCGCATCGCGATCGTGTTGCCGTAGCTCTTGCTCATCTTGGTACCGTCCAGGCCCGGCAACTTGGTGACCTCGGTGTGAAGGGCCTGTGGCTCGGTCAGCACGGCCTTGCCGGTGCCACGCAGATGCGCCTGCAGCAGTTCGGTGTCGTTGGGGGTCCAGCCGGCCGTGGTGCTTGCCGCCTTGTTCAGCACACCTTCGGCCTTGCCCAAGGCTTCTACGGCGCCGGTCTCGCCGAACGCCTTGCGCTGTTTTTCGAGGTAGCGGGCATCGTCCTTGCTCAGCTTGGCCAGCGCCTGGGCCACCTGCGCCTCAAATTCGGGGCTGCGTCCGTACAGGTGGTTGAACCGTCGCGCCACCTCGCGCGTCAGTTCCACGTGCGAGGCCTGGTCTTCGCCAACCGGTACATAGGCCGCTTTGTAGATCAGGATGTCGGCCGCCTGCAGCAAGGGGTAGCCGAGAAAGCCGTAGGTCGCGAGGTCGCGGTCCTTGAGCTTGTCCATCTGGTCCTTGTAGGTTGGCACGCGCTCAAGCCAGCCCAGCGGCGTGCCCATCGCCAGCAGGGTGAACAGCTCGGCGTGCTCGGGCAGGCGGCTCTGGATGAACAGCGTGCATTGCTCGGGGTCCAGCCCGGCGGCGATCCAGTCGATCACCATGTCGTACACGCTGCGTTCAATGACGGAGCGGTCTTCGTAGTGAGTCGTCAACGCATGCCAGTCGGCGACAAAGAAGAAGCACTCGTACTCGGCCTGCAGCCGCACCCAGTTCTTCAGTGCGCCGTGGTAGTGGCCCAGGTGCAATGCACCGGTCGGGCGCATGCCGGAAAGAACTCGTTGCTTCATGGTGGTGGCGCTTATGGCGTCGGGAATTGTAGGGGGCCCGATACACTGCGCGCCGCATGAAGAACATCGTCATTCTGATCTCCGGGCGCGGCAGCAACATGAGCTCGCTGGTGCAGGCGTGCGCGCAGCAGCGCTGGAATGCCC
>JANNKS010000057.1:0-14203 GCA_031396425.1 Rhizobacter sp.
CTCGGCGAGTGGCAATTCGACGTACAAGGTGCTCCACTTGGCGCCGCTCTTGCAGCCCTGGAAGCAGAAGCCCAATTGCATGCAGCGCGCGCGGCCGTCGCGCGGCTGGCTGTTGATGGCCATGTTTCCGGTGTGAACATCCTTGTAGCCAAGCTTCTTCGCGCCGGCATACATGACCTTGAAGTTGTTGTTGCCGGGCAGGCCGGGAATGCCGTGGGTGCGCGTCACGCCCATCTTGTCTTCGGCCTTCGCGTACCAGGGTTCAAGATCCTGCAACGTGAGTGGCCAGTCCATCAGGCTCGTACCCTTGATGTCGCCATAGGTGGTGCGCGCCTTGAATTCGTGTGCCTCCAGCCGCAACGAAGCGCCGGCCCAGTGCGTGGTGGTGCCGCCCACCGTCTTGCAGATCCAAGCCGGCAAACCCGCGAAGTCTTTCGCAACGCGCCAGTTTCCCGAGGTAGTGCGCGGGTCGAGCCAGGCGAGCTGGCCGAACGACTTCCACTCGTCGTTGATGAAACTGGCCTGCGACTGCATCGCGCCGGCTTCGAGCACCACAACCTTGATGCCCTTCTGGCACAACTCGTTGGCCAAGGTGCCGCCACCTGCGCCGGAACCGATGATGACGACGACCGAGTCGTCGCTGTGTTCAAACTTCGCCATGGTTTGTCTCCGAATCTTGGGGGGTGTTGCTGCGGGTCAGCCCATGTAGGGCTTGGGGCTGGCGGCGAGCGGCGGCGCCGGCAGCCACTTCAGGTCTTGAAACCCGCGCGTGATGTAGCCGCCCTTTTCCCAGGCCGAGCCGGGATAGCCGAAGGTCGCGAAGGCCATGTCGTTGTCGTACAGCGATGTGATGCACTGGCCGCGCACCGCGCTGAAGAACGGGTTGCCTTCCAACAACCTGACGATCGCCATGCGCTGCGCTTCACCGGCCTTCGCAAAGTTGCCGCCTGCTTCGGCATTCAGCGTGGCGATGCCGGTACGCAGCATCTTGGCAGTGTCCGGGTTGCCGGCGGCCTGGCCATCCAGGTCTTTGGCGAGCAGCGCATACACCGCATCCGACAGCTTCTTGTGGGGGAACAGCGTGCGGCCCATCTTCATGATTGTTTCGCCCTCGGCCTTGCTCAGCACCTTGAGCTCGACGGCCCACACCGGCGATGGCGCCAGCAGCGCCAGCGGGCTGCCCACCGCGATCGTGCCCATCAGGATGCCCGAGCCCTTGAGGAACTCCCGGCGCGCCAGCGGCAATCTCAGTTTGGGCACCTCGCCCGAACCCTCCTCACAACCGGCGTTCGACGCGGCCGCAGCCGCAGCTATCGGAATGGTGCGCATGGTCTGTCTCCTGGGGGTGAACAATTCGACGCGGTCATGGCCGCGTCTTCGAATCGAGTATTGCACCCGTGCTTTGCAGTCGGGTGATAGTCGGATACCTACCGGGTTAGCACGGGGTTGGCAAAGCTCGCGCCGGGATTGAACTCCAACACAAGCCAGCAAGTGCTGCCCAGCCCGAGGTCAGAAACAGGGCTCCCCGGCGAATTTCATGCGGCAGCTCCACATGAACTTCTCCGCGCCCTGCTTGGCCGAGCGCCGGAACACGGCCGTCGCTTCCTTGTCGATCGCATCGGGCAGCGGAACCGCCACCGCGGCACCACTGGTGTTGGTGTAGAAGTTCAGGAAGCAGGTGCGCTCGGGTTCGCACAGCAGCTTGGTCTGGCCTCGATACGCCTCACGATCTGCCGCCAGCGGCGCAGGCACGATCACGAAACGAACCAGACCCTGCTGGCCGGCCACCGGCCAGGGCTCTGGCGCGGCTTGCGCAGCGGTCAGCACAGCCAGGGCCAGGCTGCCCAACAGCGCGCCGGCTGGCAGGTGACGCGGGAAACCGAAGAATTGAGTAGGACGCATGCGCACTTGCCGGGTGGGGAACATCGGGCGGTTCGAATCGGTCATCATCTGTCCGCGTGCCATCATAGCGAGGCCTGTCGCGTCAGTCATGGTCAGCGACCAAGCGAAACAGTGCGCCGCTGAAGGCCCGCATTGGCGCACCGATCATGCCCGTGCGTGCGGGCACCACACCGCGATGAATCCGTCAGGGAGTGATCGAATGACCTCGCCCATTGGCCGACGACCGAATGCTTGACGGCCGCATCAATTCCGCCGCGCCCGCAGGCGCAGGGACCGCAGACGCGGCGACGCTGCAAAGCGACATTCTCGTCATCGGCGCCGGCCCGGCCGGCCTGGCCGTTGCCGGCTGCCTGGTGCAGCGCGGGCTGCGCCCGGTCGTGATCGAAAAGGCCGACGGCGTGGCGGCGGCGTGGCGTTCCCACTATGAGCGGCTGCACCTGCACACTGTGAAGGCGTTGTCGGCCCTGCCCGGCAGGCCGTTTCCCGAGCACTACCCGCGCTACGTGCCGCGCCAGGCCATGGTGGAGTACTTGGTGGCCTACGCCGGGCAGCACGCCATCACGCCGCTGTTCGAAGAAGCCGCGCGCGCCATCACGCCGGTGGCCGACGGTTGGCTCACGGTCACAGGCGCGAAGCGGCAGATCGTGTCGCGCAGCGTGGTGCTCGCCACCGGCGCCAACTGCGTGCCTCGCACGCCTGCGTTCGAAGGCCAGGCGCTGTTCACCGGACGCATCGTGCACAGCCATGCCTATCGCAACGCGCAATCGTTTGCCGGCCAGAACGTGCTGGTGGTCGGCATGGGCAACACCGGCGCGGAAATCGCGCTCGACCTCACCGAACAAGGCGTGCGCGCTGCGCTGTCGGTACGCTCGCCGCTCAACATCGTGCACCGCGACGTGCTGGGCCGGCCGACCCAGCTGACCTCGATCATGCTGGCCAAACTGCCGCACCGATTGGGCGACGCGGCCGCGCGCCTGCTGCGCAACCTGACGGTGGGTGACCTGCGCCGCTGGGGCTTGATGACCTCACCCCTGTCGCCGCTGCGCCAGTTGCGCGAATTCGGCAAGACGCCGGTGATCGACGTTGGCACGCTGGCGCGCATCAAGCGCGGCGAGATCGTGGTACACCCCGGCATCGAGAGCCTGCATGCCAGGGGCGTGCGTTTCGTCGACGGCAGCGACGAGCCGTTCGACGCCGTCATTCTCGCCACCGGCTACGAAGCTCAGGTCCAGCGCCTCTTTCCAACCACGTCGGTGCCGCTCGACGGCAACGGCATGCCTCACGAGGTGATCGGCCAGGGCGCGCTGGCCGGCGTGTTCTTCGTCGGCTTCGACATCCGCCAGCCGGGCGGCTTGCTGCGCACCATCCATGCGCAGGCGGTGCAGGTCGCGCAGACGCTGGTCGAACGGCACGCCAGCGCGGCGCCAGCCTGAGGCGTGCGCGGCGATGCGTGGCACGCTGCCCCTGCAAACCGAGCGGCTGCTGCTGCGCCAGTGGCGCGACAGCGACCTCGAACCGTTCGCGCGCCTGAACGCCGACCCGACGGTGATGGCGCACTTCCCGGCGCTGTTGTCGCGCGCGCAAAGTGACGCCGGCGTGCAGCGCTGGCGCGCCCGCATCGACGCCCAGGGCTGGGGCCTCTGGGCGGCCGAACTGCGCAGCAGTGGCGAGTTCGTTGGGTTCATCGGGCTGCAGCGACCGGCCGCGCCACTGCCGTTCGCGCCTTGCGTCGAAATCGGCTGGCGGCTGGCGCAAGCCCATTGGGGCCAGGGTTATGCCACCGAAGGCGCGCGCGCCGCACTGCAATACGGTTTCGAACATTTGAACCTGCCCGAGATCGTCGCCTTCACGGCCTTGAGCAATCAACGCTCGCGCGCTGTGATGCGGCGCCTGCACATGCTCGAAGACCCGCTCCCCTTCGAGCACCCGTCCGTTCCCGAGGGCAGCCCGGTGCGCACGCATTGCCTGTATCGCCTGGGCCACCCGCAGCTCACCAACGCGGCGCAGGAGCAGCCGTTGCGGCTGGTGCGGCCCGCGCCACAGCACTTGGCCAGCTACACCGCGGCGCTGGAACAGGGTTGGTCGCCCGACAGCATGCGCGGCCCGGAAGCGGCGCACGAGGAACTCGAGCGTCTTCGCCGCGACGCGCACGGCTATCTGGAACGAATGGTCGATCGCCTGGCGGAAGGGCCGCCGGTGATGCTGCCCGACGGCTCATCGGTGGCGCGCATTCCCAGTTACCGCCATTGGCTGTGGGACGGGGAGTTCTGCGGTGTGATCGGGTTCCGCTGGCTGCCCGGAACCACCGACCTGCCACCCCACTGCCTGGGCCACATCGGCTATTCGGTGGTGCCCTGGAAACGCCGACGTGGCCATGCCACGCGCGCACTGGCGGCCCTGTTGCCGCTGGTGCGCGCAGAGCGCTTGCCCTGGGTCGAATTGACGACCGACCCTGACAACTTTGCGTCACGGCGCATCATCGAGGCGAATGGCGGCGTGCTGGTCGAGCAGTTCAGGAAACCCGCAGCCTATGGAGGCGCGATGGGCCTGCGGTATCGCATCACGCTGTGTTAGAGGTGCGGCAGCGCCACCGAACCACCACCATCAGCGCGCCGGGTAGGCGATGTCGGCCCGCCGGTTCTGCGCCCAGGCGGTCTCGTCATGGCCGCTGGCGCGCGGCCGTTCTTCACCGTGGCTGATGGCTTCGAGCTGCCCGTCCTTGACGCCCAGCAGCCGCAGTGCGCGCGCCACCGTTTCGGCGCGGCGCTGACCGAGCGCGAGGTTGTACTCAGCGCCGCCGCGCTCGTCGGCGTGGCCTTCGATGCGCACTGCGAGCGGCGCTTTGGTGGAAAGATACCTGGCGTGCCGCTCGATGAGCGGCGCGTATTCCGACCTGAGCACCGAGTCATCGAAGTCAAAGAAGACGCTGCGCTCGGTGCTGATCGCGCTGCTCGGGTTCAGGTGATCCGGCAGCGTGACGCTGGTGACTTTCGATTCGGCGGTTGCGCTCGGCGCCGCAGGTGTGGCCGGCGGCGCGGGCTGTGCCGGCGGCGCCGCACGCGGCACGGTGACCGGCACGGCGGTCTCGATCGGGGGCGGCGTGGTAGCGGGCACCGGCGTGCTGCAACCCAGCAACGACACAAGGCCCGACGCGAGGCCAGCTGCAAGGAAGAGGCGGATGGATTTCATGGAAAGCTCCGGGCATTCAGGGTTCGGCTCGAAAAGAAGGCGGCTCGCTGTGAACTCAAGGCCTGAGCCCGACCGGCGCGCGTCACCCGGCCGCACTCTTGGTGCAGCCCACGGTCTGCGACAGCAGGATGGTCTGGTCGGTTCCGAGTTGCATCGCGTGCGCCAGGATGCCCCGGTCGATCCAGGCCCGAATCACTGTGGCCAGGCCCGCGGACGCGCAGAACAGGTAGACGTTCTGCGCCATCGCACCGGCAGCGGCGGCGGCATACGATTCGCGATGCACGGCCGGCACCAGCGTCATGCGGGCCAGGTTGGCCACATAGATCAGGTCGAGCGCGGCGTCGTCGACGAAATCCTGGTAGCCCGTGACCCGCCGCACGTCGCTCTTGGCACGCAACTCAAGCACATGGCGCTGCGGCTCGTACAGGAACAGGCCCTCGGGCAGCGCCACGTAGAGGTCGATTTCGTGCGAATTCATCGCGCTCGGTGCGGTGCGGCCACCGACCGCCTCGCGATTGATGCCTGCGGCAGCCCAGAGCAGATCGGACAGTGCTTGCACCGCCAGCGCGGTGGGCGCAAATTCGCGCAAGGACTGGCGCTCGCCGAGTGCCTGCATCAGCGGCATGCCACCGGACCTGCTTGGCGCTGGAAGTTCAATACCGGCGCCCACGTCAGCCCCGCTTGTGGTTTTGGGCTCCAACAGGCCGAGACGGCCCAGAGCCAGCTTCGTCAAGGGATTCATTTCGCGCAGCGTAGTGCAGCGCCCCGCCAACGGCTTGCGCGCAGTCAATGTTTGATGCCGTGCAGACTGTTCGTCTGACCCGTCGGCGCGCCGATGCGAAGGGCTCACGCGTAGAGGTCGCGTCGCGTCAGCGGAACGGCCGGCCCACCCGGGCGGCGCTTGCCGCTGAGAATCTGGTAGATGCCGACACCGCCCGCTTCGAACTCGAGCGCAGAAGCTGCCATGTAAAACCGCCATAGCCGGTAGGTGGCGTCGTTGACGTGCTGCAGCGCTTCGTCGCGCCTGGACTCGAGGCGCTGCACCCAATGGCGCAACGTCAGCGCGTAGTGCGCACGCAGCCCTTCGACATCGAGGATCTCGAAGCCTGCGCGCTCCATGCCGCGCTGCACATTGCTCACCGTGTCCAGCTCGCCGTCGGGGAACACATAGCGATTGATGAATTCAGCGTCCAGCCCCGGGTTCCAGCCTTCGGCGTCGTGCGTGATGCCGTGGTTCAGGAACAGGCCGTCGTCGCTCAGCACCCGGTAGACGGCCGCGTTGTAACCGGGGAGATTGGCCAGGCCCACATGCTCGAACATGCCCACGCTGCACACCTTGTCGTACACCCCCTCGCCCTGCAGGTCGCGATAGTCGCGCAGCTCCACCGTCACCCGGTCCTGCAGACCCGCGGCGGCCACCCGTTCGCGCGCCCCATCGAGCTGCTCGCGGCTGAGCGTGATGCCGTGGGCGCGCACGCCATGGTGCTGCGCGGCCCAGCACACCAGCGCGCCCCAGCCACAACCGATGTCGAGCAGCCGTTCGCCGGCAACGAGCCGCAGCTTGCGGCAGATGTGATCGAGCTTGTTGCGCTGCGCCTGATCCAGCGTGTCGTGAGGCGATTCGAAGTAGGCGCACGAGTACACCATCCGCTCGTCGAGCCAGAGGCGATAGAAGTCGTTCGAGACGTCGTAGTGGAACGCGATCGCTGCTTCGTCGCTGTGGCGCGAATGACGGTGCCTGAACAGCTCGGCGGCCCGCCCGGCACCCGCCGCCGTGGGCGACAGCACCAGGCGCCTGCGGCTGGGCAACCGCAGCGCATCGCGCCAAAGCCCAACGCGTTCGCGCAGCGGCAGCGCCAGGGCCTGGAAATGTGGTTTCAGGCGCAGCGCCGCGTACAGGTCGCCCTCGAAATCCAGCAAACCGCGAAAGTGCGCCTCCGCCATCAACATCGGATTGCGTTGCATCACGAGTTCACGCAACACCGTCGGATCGCGCACCACCAGGGTGAACTCGGGCGCCGCCGGGCCGAGCTGGAAGCTCGCGTTGTTCCACAGGCGCACGTCGAATGAACCGCTAAAGCCGCGCAGCAGTCGTTTCACGATGCGCAACGCAGCCGCGACCACGCCCGGGTCATGGGCACGAACAACGGTGTCAATGGCACCGGTCGTCATGTCGCTCTCCTCTGGGTTGAGCGCCGGAAAGCGTCGGTGGATGGGCCGGAGAAGGCCGAATTCTTGCCCCATGCCCGTCGCGGTGCATTGCCGAATCTCATTCCCCCATCAAGTGAGGTGCCAAGGTCGTGTGGTGAACCGGTGATTCCCCCACGCGGCGCCCGTCCGGCGCGGGCGTCGGCGAACGCGGCGCACGGCTTCGGAATGCTGGCACACTGACCTCCCCAACCCACGCTTCACACTCCGATGCTGATCGCCAACCGACTGATTCCCCGCGGCCGCGGCCTGGCGCAGACGCTGGTCAAGCGGGCCGCAACCATCGAGCTCGACTGGGACGTGCGCCAGAAGAGCCGCTTTGACGCGATCGACAGCCAGGGTCGTGAACTGGGCGTGTTCCTGCCGCGTGGCAGCGTTGCGCGCGGTGGCGACGTGCTGGTGGCCGAGGACGGCTCGCTGATCCGTGTGACGGCCACCGCGCAGTCCGTACTGGTGGTGCGACATTGCAAAGAACATGGCGCGCCATTCGACTTGCTTCGCGCCGCCTACCACCTGGGCAACCGCCACGTTCAGCTCGAATTGACACCCGACCACCTCAAGCTCGAGCCCGACCACGTGCTGGCCGACATGCTGCGCCAGATGCACCTGATCGTCTCTGAAGAACAACTCCCGTTCGAGCCTGAGGCCGGGGCCTATGGCTCGAGTTCCGGGCATGGGCATGGGCATGGGCACGGCCATGCGCATGAGCACGGCCAGGTGCACGGGGCAGGTCCGGCGCACGACCACAATCAAGTCGAACCGCAAGTGCAGGCGCACGGCCACTCCCATGACCAGCCGCATGACCACTCGCACGACCGCGCCCAAGCCCATACCCACGACCATGGCCATGGTCATGCGCACGGCCCACGCGGCGATGACCAGAGTCATTGACGGTGGCAACACGCACCGCTCGTCGCGAGGCCGCTGGCTCGGGCCGCACGGCGCGTCACTCCACTGGCGCTTCGGGCTGCTCCCGACGCGGCGGCGCCGTACCTTTGCCGGCCCAGACACTGCTGCAGTTGATGGCGCTGGCCTCGCCTGCCTTGCCGGTGGGCGGTTTCAGTTACTCCGAAGCGCTTGAAGCGGCGGTTGAAGCCGCTCTGGTGAGCAACGAGGCACACGCCACGCAGTGGCTGCTCGACCAATTGCACCTCGGCCTAGCGCGCAGCGAGTTGGCCGTGGCCGCCAAGGCCTTCGCCGCCTGGCAGCGGCACGATGGGCCGACCCTCACCGAGCTGAACCGCTGGGTGCTCGCGACGCGTGAAAGTGCCGAGTTGCGCCAGCAAAGCGAGCAGATGGGCCGATCGATGCTCGCCTGGCTGCGCAATCGCAGCACTGAAGACACGCGGCTGCAGATTCTGGCCGGGTTGCAACCCGCACCGAACTGGGTCATCGCCTTCGCGCTCGCCGCCGTGCAGACCGGTGCACCGCGGCGCGAGGCGCTGCTGAGCCTGGCATTCGGCTGGGGCGAGAACATGGTGCAGGCCGCCGTCAAGTGCGTGCCACTCGGCCAGGCGGCCGGCCAGCGCATGCTTGCGGCGCTGGTGAACGACATTCCCGCCGCCGTGGACGGCGCGATCGCCCTGCCCGACAGCGCCCGCCAGGCGTTCACGCCGATGTTGGCGATTCTCTCGGCGCAGCACGAGACGCAGTATTCGCGCCTGTTCCGGTCGTGAGCCGGCGCCGCGGTGCTGGTGCGCGCACGGATAATCGGCGCGATGAACTCTGCCCTGCACCAGATCTCGAACCGCACCAAAAAACTACCGCCACTGCGCGTCGGCGTCGGCGGCCCGGTCGGGTCGGGCAAGACGACGCTGGTCGAGATGCTCTGCAAGGCGATGCGCGATCGTTACGACCTGGTCGTCGTGACGAACGACATCTACACCAAGGAAGACCAGCGCCTGCTGACGGTGGCTGGCGCACTGGACGCCGAGCGCATCATGGGGGTGGAGACCGGCGGCTGCCCGCACACCGCGATCCGCGAAGACGCGTCGATCAATCTCGAAGCCGTGGACCGCATGCTGGAGAGGTTTCCAAATGCCGACATCGTGTTCATCGAGAGCGGCGGCGACAACCTGGCCGCCACTTTCAGCCCCGAGTTGTCGGATCTGACGATCTACGTCATCGATGTGGCTGCCGGTGAAAAAATTCCGCGCAAGGGCGGCCCGGGCATCACCAAGAGCGACCTGTTCGTCATCAACAAGACCGACCTCGCCCCTTACGTCGGTGCCAGCCTGGACGTGATGCGCACCGACACGCAGCGCATGCGCGGCACGCGGCCGTTCGTGATGAGCAACCTGAAAACACTCGTCGGCCTGGACGAAGTGGTGCGCTTCATCGAAACCAAGGGTCAGCTGCTGGCGGCTGCCTGAACCCGCGGCCGGCGGCGCCTCCTGCTGATGGAGCCGGGTTCTCGGCGTGTCGGCACAGTGCCGGCCCCAGCGACGAGGCGCCCTATCGAATCGAGCCGATGCTGCGCAGGGCCTTGATGGCGCCGGCGCCGATCGATGCACCGAATCGTTTCGCCAGCCGCTCGGCGACGTTTTCCTTGGGCGTGTAGTCGATCACCTCGGCGGCGCGGATGACGTCGCGGGCCACGAAGTCCAGGCTGCCCAGGTGGTCGATCAGCCCGAGTTCGAGTGCCTTTTCGCCATTCCAGAACAAGCCGCTGAAGGTGTCGGGCGACTGTTTCAGGCGCGTGCCGCGGCCCTTTTGCACCACGGCGATGAACTGTTGATGAATCTGATCGAGCATCGCCTGGGTGTGGTCACGGTGCTTGGGCAGCAACGGCGAGAAAGGGTCGCCCATCGCCTTGTTTTCGCCGGCCGTCAACAAGCGGCGTTCGACGCCGAGTTTTTCCAGAGTGCCGGTGAAACCGAACCCGTCCATCAGCACGCCGATCGAGCCGACGATCGACGCCTTGTCGGCGTAGATTTCATCGGCCGCGACGGCGACATAGTACGCCCCGGATGCGCAAGCCTCCTCGACGACGGCATAGAGCTTCTTGCCGTGCAGGGCCTTGAGGCGCAGGATCTCGTCGTGCACGATGCCGCTTTGCACCGGGCTGCCGCCGGGCGAATTGATGCGCAGCACCACCGCCACCGCACCCGGGTCTTCGAACGCACTTTTCAGGCCGGCAATCAGCACCTCGGCACTCGATTCGCTTTCGGAGGAAATCTCGCCGCGCAATTCCACCATCGCGGTGTGTGGGCCGTTCGGCGCCGCCACCCGCCCGCGCGAGGCGAGCACCATCGCAACGATCAGCACCAAGAGCAGCATCCACGACAGGCGCGAAAAGATGCGCCAGCGGCGTTCGGCGCGGCGATCCTTGAGCAGGTCGCGCGCCAGCGCTTCGAGCGCGCTGTCCCAACCGGGGCGCGACGCGCTAGCGAGCGCGCCCGACATGGCACGCTCCGCAGCGGCGCTGCTGGCCGATGCGGTGGCGCCGGCTGGTGGCCGGCCTTCGGGGTCCAGGGTGGGTTCGATCGGGTCCATGGTGTGCTTTCGACGTGAGACTCACGCGCAGATCGCGTCGACAGGCTGGCGCGAAGTGGCTGTGGCGGGTCAATCGGCAAACGCCGGTTGGGTGTCGGTGGAAGGATACCAATAGACCGCGCCGGAAACCTCTTCAACCTGTATCGGTGTAAGACGGCCGCGCCCGCAGGGGCCGCCGGCACAGCGCCCGCTGCGCGGTTCGTAGGCGGCGCCATGGATCGAGCACAGGATGAATTCGCGCCCGGCGTCGAGAAACTCGCCGCTTTGCCAATCCATTTCGGTGGGCACGTGAGCGCAGCGGTTCAGATAGGCGACGACATGCCCCTCGAAGCGCAGCGCGAAGGCGGTCGCCGGCTCCTTGAAGTGCAGCACGTCGAACACCACCGCGCGGCCCTTGTCCTGCAATTGGACCGAGGGACACAGGCGCACCCGGGCGGCCGGCGTTTCAGGCATGCTCGGACAGCCAACGGTCGAGTTCGGAAACCGAATGGGCAACGGACAGCGGCGCGAAACTCTGGAATTCCGCCGGCGCATGGGCACCGTAGCTCACCGCCAGGCTGGCCGTGCCGGCGTTGGCAGCGAGTTGCAGGTCATGCGTGGTGTCGCCGATCATCAGCGTGCGCTCGGGCGCGACGCCGAGTACTTCCATCAGCTCGATCAGCATGCGCGGGTCGGGTTTGGAAGCGGTTTCGTCGGCGGTGCGGGTCGCATCGAACACGCCCTTGAGCTGCACGCTGGACAAGGCTTCGTCCAGGCCCCGGCGCGACTTGCCGGTGGCCACCGCGAGTGCGAATTCCCGCTGCTTGAGTGACGCCAGCAGGCTCACCGTGCCGTCGAAAAGCACCACCTCGTGCTGCTGGGCGAAATAGTGGTGCCGGTAGCGCTCGGCCAGTTCGCGATAGCGTTCGCGCGGCAACGAAGGGGCGGCGTGCTGCAGGGCCTCGACCAGCCCCATGCCGATCACGAAACTGGCGTCGCGCGCGCCCGGCACCGGTGCGCCGACATCGGCACAGGCGGCCTGGATGCACCGCGCGATCAGCGCGGTGGAATCGAACAGCGTGCCATCCCAGTCGAAGGCGATCAGGTCGAATCGGCGACGGGTCATGGTTGCAGCGTTTCGAGAAAGGACCGACATTCTGCGGGCAGCAGCGACGCCAGCTCCAGCGTTTCACCGCTGGCAGGGTGTTGAATGCGCAATCTTGCCGCGTGCAGGAACATCCCAGCAAAGCGTGGGGTCGATGCGTCGGCGGCGACGCCGTTCCAGGCCAGGCCGCGCGCCAACGCCTTGTTCAGCTCGAAGTCGCCATACTTGGAGTCGCCCACGATCGGGTGGCCGGCGTTCGCCACATGCACGCGGATCTGGTGCGTGCGCCCGGTCTTGATCGTCACCTCGAGCAGCGTGAAGGCGGCAAAGCGGCGCACCACCTTGACGAGTGAAATCGAGCGGCGCGCCGATTCATGATCGGCATCGACCACCCGAACCCGACGCTCACCTTCAGCGTTGAGGAATTTGTGCAGCGCCAGGTCGATGACCTTGAGTTTTTCCGGCCAGGCGCCGACCACCAGTGCGAGGTAGGTCTTGGCGACGTTCGGGTCACGCTGGCGCAGCTGTTCCTGCAGCGCCACCAGACTGGCGCGTTTGCACGCCACCAGCAGCACGCCCGAAGTTTCCTTGTCGAGCCGGTGCACCAGTTCCAGGAAGCGCTGCGTCGGCCGGGCCTGGCGCAACTGCTCGATCACCCCAAAGCTGACGCCGCTGCCGCCATGCACGGCAACCCCGGCGGGTTTGTCGATCGCGATCAGGTGTTCGTCTTCGAACAGAATCGCGAATTCGCGTGCGGGCACCGGGCCGCGCTCTGCGCGTTCGGCCACCCGCACCGGCGGCACGCGGATCCGGTCACCCAGCGCCAGGCGGGTGTCGGCGCCGGCCCGGCCCTGATTGACGCGCACCTCGCCGGAGCGAATGACGCGGTGCACATGGCTCTTGGGCACGCCCTTGAGCAGCTTGATGAGGAAGTTGTCGAGCCGCTGCCCAGCCGAGCCTTCGTCAATGGCGACATAGTGCACGCCAGGCGCCACCACCGGCCGCGCCCGCGTGGCAGCGGGCGGGACGGAGGCACTGCCTTTGGCCCGTATAATGCGCTGCACCACGTTGCTGCCGTAAGTCATTGATTGGCAAGAGTTTAGCCTTGCGATTGTCTGGCCAGACGCAGCAACCGGCATCGGCCGAGCCGCAAGGCCCGACCACAAAGGTGATGCAACGCATCGTGATATCGGGCAGGCAGGGTCAATTTCATGGCGCTGCGGCCAGGCGCTCGATGTGGAAGAGCAACGCGAACAAGGCACCCACCCACTAGGTTTCCCAGGTTGAAGACCCGGTCAGCAGCAACGCCAGGCCCGTTCGGCTGCGTTGAGTTGCAGGTCTTCTGCCCCGCGTCAAGTGATACCCCAGCGGATGTTGAACCCGGCCCCCCACCCCCTGCCCTTCGTTGACGCTTTGCCCCGGCTGCCGGCCCGCAAAGCCGCCGCAACGCAGCGTGCAGCGCGGGTGCGGCCGAGCGATCCATATGCAATGACGATGCCCCTGCCCTCAAGGCACCTGCACCGTCTGCGCGCCGCGCAGGCCACTGCGACGCTTGCGCCAACGCTGCGCGCCCTGCCGCTCGTTTGATCGAGCGGCCAGGCACACAGTCCAGGGCGATTCCTTCCGGGTTCCCTTCGCGTTCTTCGTGCATCGAAGCGTCGCTGGCGGCAAGGCCGCAGCGACAGTGAAGGGTGCGCCTCTCCCATGGAGCGGCGCACGGAACTTGGAGTGCACATGAAACGCATGCTGATCAACGCGACGCAGCCCGAAGAGCGTCGCCTGGCGATCGTCGAAGGCCAGAAACTGCTCGACTTCGAAACCGAAATCGAAGGCCGCGAACAACGCAAGGGCAACATCTACAAGGCGGTCGTCACGCGCGTCGAGCCGTCGCTCGAAGCCTGCTTCGTCGACTACGGCGAAGACCGCCACGGCTTCCTGCCGTTCAAGGAAATCTCGCGCAACTATTTCCGCGAAGGCGCCGACGTGCGCACCGCACGCATTCAGGACGCGATTCGCGACGGCGACCAGCTGCTGGTGCAGGTGGAAAAGGAAGAGCGCGGCAACAAGGGCGCGGCACTGACCACCTTCGTCAGCCTGGCCGGCCGCTACCTGGTGCTGATGCCGAACAACCCGCGCGGCGGCGGTGTCTCCCGGCGCATTGAGGGCGAAGACCGCGAAGAGCTGAAGGAGAACCTCGACCCGCCTTGGTCAAGGCCATCGCGCAGTTGAAGATGGGTGGCAAGATTTGCTCCTATGGCTTCGATTTGGGCCCAGCCCAGCAAGAAGGCATGAAGAGCGGTGATCTTACCGGTGCGCTTGGCCAAC
>JANNKS010000074.1:0-10104 GCA_031396425.1 Rhizobacter sp.
GGCCACGCGCCTGATCGCCGGCCTGTCGGTGGTTTCGCTGGCGATGATGTTCCTGGTGCTGTACTCGCGCTACCAGTCGGTGGTGCTGGCCGGCATCATCATGGCCAACATCCCGCTGGCGCTGATCGGCTCGGTGGTGGCGATGTGGATCGCGGGCGTCAGCCTGTCGGTGGCGTCGATGGTGGGCTTCATCACGCTGGCGGGCATCGCCACGCGCAACGGCATCCTGAAGATCAGCCACTACATCAACCTGTGCCGGTTCGAAGGCGAGCGCTTCTCGCAGGCGATGATCGTGCGCGGTTCGCTGGAGCGACTGACGCCGGTGCTGATGACGGCGCTGGTCGCGGCCTTCGCGTTGACGCCGCTGCTGCTGGCCGCCGACGCCCCGGGCAAGGAGATCCTGCACCCGGTGGCGGTCGTGATCTTCGGCGGTCTGGTCAGTTCGACGCTGCTGGACACCTTGCTGACGCCGGTGCTGTACTGGCTCTTCGGTGAGAAGGCGACCCAGCGGCTGACGCAGCCCGACGCCGACCCGGCGCAGGACGCCATCGGCGGCCAGGAAGCCTATTGAGTTGACATCAGGCCTGGCGGCGCCGCCTGTTTCAGTGCGCCGCAACTTGCAGGAGATTGAAGCGATGATGAAGAAGCTGTTGACCGTGGTGGTGCTGGGCCTGTCGGCCTTGTCTTTCAACGTGACGCTGGCCCATGGTGGCGCCAAGGCCAAGCATGGTGGTGTTGTCGCCACGGCCAGCGACCTGGGCTTCGAACTGGTGGGTACGCCGACCGGCGCGGCGATCTACGTCGAGGACCATGGCAAGCCGAAGGCTCCTACCGGCCTGAAGGGCAAGCTGACCGTGCTGAACGGCGCCGAGAAGTCGGAAGCTGAACTCGTGGTGGCAGGCGACAAGCTCGAAGCCAAGGGCGTGAAGCTCTCCCCCGGCGCCAAGGTCGTCGCGGCGCTGGTCACACCAGCCGCGAAGGCGATCACTGTTCGATTCACCGTCAAGTAAGTGGCCTTGTGTGCCCGGAACCTGCCCGCCCTGCGGGGTGGGCTGCTCGCCCTGCTGGCCGCTGTGCTGTTCGGCGTCAGCACGCCGCTGGTGCAGCAGTTCGGCGCGGGGCTCGGGGCATTCAGCACCGCGGCGCTCCTCTATGCCGGTGCCGCCGCCGTCGGCCTGCTGTCGCGCCGGCGGATCGACCGGGAGGCCCGCTTACAGCGGGAGGACCTGCCGCGGCTGTTGGCGATGGCGGGCTTTGGTGCGGTGATCGGGCCCGTGGCACTTGCGTGGGGCCTGCAGCACACCAGTGGCACCAGCGCCTCGCTGATGCTGACGCTGGAAGCCTTGTTCACCGCGATCCTGGCCTGGCGCCTGTACCGCGAGACCATGGACGGCCGGGTCTGGACGGCGATGGCCCTGCTGCTGGCCGGCGGCGTGGTGCTGGTGTTCGACCAGGGCCGCACCAGCGGCGCGCACTTGTGGGGTCTGCTGGCCGTGTTGCTGGCGACCGCGGCCTGGGGCGTAGACAACACCTTGTCGCGCGCGCTGGCCGAGCGCGACCCCGGCCAGGTCGTGATGTCCAAGGCGCTGCTCGGTGCCACGGCGACCAGTGCGCTGGCCGTGGCCTTCGGCGAACCGCTGCCATCGCTCGTGGCGGCGATGGCCTTGTTCGCCATCGGGGCCTCAGGCTATGGCCTCAGCCTGCGCTTCTATCTGCTGGCGCAGCGGGCCTTCGGCGCGGCACGCACGGGGTCGGTGTTTGCTTTCGCGCCGTTCATTGGCGCGGCACTTGCTGTGGCGCTCGGAAACCGGTCAGCCAGCGGGCTGATGGCGCTGGGCAGCGTGCTGATGCTGGCTGGCGTGGTGCTGCACTTGGCCGAGTCCCATGGCCATGAGCACGAGCACGAGGCACTGGAGCACGAACACGCCCACCGCCACGACGAAGGGCATCACAAGCACACCCACGATCCCATGCCTGCAGGCGAACACAGCCACCGCCACCGGCACGAGCCGCTGCAACACGCGCATGCCCATGTGCCGGACGCGCACCACGTTCATCGACACTGACTTTCCGGAACCCGCGGCTCCCGCATCGCGCGCGCAGCCGCTACGCCGCCACTCGCGCCCCGACGCGCCGACGATCCCGTAGGATCAGCAGCACGATCGTCAAGCCGCTGAAGAACAAGGGCCAATCCTGCGGCACTCCGAGCATGAATGCGGCACTTCCACCCACCAGCGACCAGGCGAGCGGAATGACCAGTAGCCAGCGCGGGATGGGCGCGAGCGTCAGCAGCAGCACACCGAAGGTGAAGAGCGTCACCGGGCAAGGCGTGATGCCGAACATCGGTTGCGCCGGGTACGCATGGCCGGACGACTGGCCGAGCAGCGGATAAGGCACCGCCGCGTAGGCCACCAGCATCCAGCCCAGTACCGAGGCGAAGCCCCCAGGGCGCCCGAAGAGCAGGCGACGCCTGGCCACGCCGGCAATGACGAACAGGCTGCCCTGCACGACGAACAGCGCACCGAAGGCCAGGGCTGCCGGGTTGATGCGGGCAAAGAAGAGACCGTGGTAGGCCACGCCGGTCCAGACCCACATCGCTGCCAGCGCGCCGGCGACGAATCTGTGCCCCGGCGGCGAAGGTCGAAGGATGGCGACCACCACGGCCAGGCCAAGCAGGTAGGCCACGATCTGGACCGGCCAGACGGCGGAGTTGTAGTCGGCGAAGACGCCGAGAAACTGCTCGCGCGTGAAAGGGAGCATGTCCAGCTTCGCGGGGACAGCGGACTGCGACGTTACCGTCTTAGAAGTTGAACCGTCGTGATCCTCGTCAATTCACAGTGGCGCAGTGCATGTCGTCCCGAAGCGGGTCACTCTCGTTCGACTTCGAGGTAGGTGCGGCTGACGTTGCCGGGGTTCAGGTCGGCAGCGTTCGACAGGATCAGGAACGGCCTCGCGTCGAATGACTTCACCGCTTCACTGACATCGGTCCCCGGTTCGACCGCCAGTTTCATGGGCGCGCGCAAGGCCTCCAGCCGCCGGCTGCACCTGAAGAACGGCCGGCTGGAGCAGGTCCTGCCGCAGTTCCATACACCCGATGCCAGCATCCATGCGGTGTACCCGCAGCGCCACCACATTGCCGCTCAGGTGCGCGCGTTCGTCGCCTTCATGGCGTTGTCGCTCAAGCAGCAGACGGGGAGCTCGGCAAAAAGGACCTGGGAGGCAATGACGGCTTTCTGCCTTGGCGCGGTATGTCGCTTCCTGGCCGGATCCAGCCCTCCACCGTCGAAAGCCGGAGATCCGTTGAGCGTCGAATTGCCGACGCTGCAGCGTCGATGCCGCGCCTGTTCGCCGAACACTCGCCCTTCGCTTGCGTCGCCACCCGCCTACTTCGACGATGCTGGCGCGCGAGGCCGGCGTGCAAGGCGCGATCGACCGGCGCATCGACGACGATGCGATGCGATGCGTGGCGTGCAGATGTTGCGGCATGCCCAGCCCTCGGTCGATCAGGTCGCGAGCTGGCCGAGTTGCCACAGACCGAGCCCCGCCAGCAAGGCGGCTGAGCACAGGTTGACCGCCCGCTGCCAGCGCGCATCGAAGCGCTCGCGCAGCGAGGCGACGCCGGCGGACAGGATCAGCCACCACAGCGCTGAGCCGAGCAGCACGCCCGTCACCATGGTCCAGGGCGACGCCGCCGGCGCACGGCCGGCGAGCGCGCCGAACACCGCCATGAACGACAGGATGGTCGTCGGGTTCGACAGCGTCAGCACGAAGGTGCCCGAGACATAGCGCAGCAAGCTGGCCGACGGCAGGTGGGCGCCGGCGCCGCGCAACACCGGCTTGGTGGCGATGCGCCAGGCGAGGAAGAGCAGGAAGGCGCCGCCGAACAGACCCAGCCAGACTTTGATCCCGAGCAGCCAGTCGATCAGCGTGGTGACACCGAAGGCGCCGATGGCGCCATACACCGCGTCGGCCAACGCCGCGCCCAGCCCGGTGGCCAGGCCTGCGGCGCGGCCATGGTCGAGCGTGCGCTGGATCGCGAGCACGCCGATCTGGCCCACCGGCGCGGCGATCGACAGGCCGATCAGCAGCGACTGGCCGAACAACACCAGCGGGGGCGAAGGGAAGGCGACGTCCACGGCCATCATTCTCGGCGCCGGCCGCCGCCCGGCACAGTTGCTCGTTGCGCAGAGAATCGAATCGGCGTTCGGATCAGCACCCCGGGTGCCGGTACACCAAGCAGGCCTGCCCCATGAACTCGATCGTCTCCCCCGCAGCCGCTCCCAGCCGCTGCGCGAGCGCGATCGAACGTGCGTTGTCGGGGCGGATCAGGCTGATGAGGTCGGTAAGGCCGAGCGCGTCGCGGCCGTAGTCGCGCGCGGCGCGTGAGGCTTCGAAGGCGTAACCGTGGCCCCAGGCGTCGCGCGCGAGCAGCCAGCCGAGTTCGCAGCCGGGCCAGCCGGGCGGGTCGAGGAAACCGACGCGGCCGATCAGGCGCTTGCTGTCGCGCTCCTCAAGCGCCCACATGCCGTGGCCGCGCAGCGCCCAGGCGCCCAGAAACAGCGCCATCTGGCGCCACGCCACGTCGCCGTCCACTGGCCCGCCGGCGCCGATGTGGCGCATCACTTCTTCATCGGCGCACATCGCGGCATAAGGCGCGTGGTCGGCTTCGCGGAACGGCCGCAGGCGCAGGCGCGGCGTGGTCAGGCTGGGGATCATGTGCATTGCGCAGCGAGCATAGCGCGTGCAAAGTGGCGCTTCGGAACACCGGCCAGGGCATCGAGTGCGTCGACAGGGCGCCCCTCGAGCGCTTCCTGATGGCGGCGCCGGATGCGAAGTGAGGTGCGAGGTGGGGATGCCGATGAGAGTCGTCGTGCTGGCCTGTCTGGGGATGGGGATCACCGCGGTGCTGGCCGTGCACGCCCATCCCACGCTGCCCGCCACGCCAGCGCACCAGCCCTTCGCCGTGCTCGAGGCGAGCATTCCGGACCTGCGCCGTGCCATGGACGAGGGGCGCACCACGTCGCGCGAGATCGTTGCGCAGCACCTGCTGCGCATCGCGCTCTATGAGGATCGGCTGAACGCCGCGATCGCGGTCAACCCGGGGGCGCTGCGCGAAGCCGACGAGCGCGACCGCGAGCGCGCGCAGGGAAAGGTGCGCGGGCCGTTGCACGGCATCCCGATCGCGCTGAAAGACAACATCCACGCCCACGGCATGCCGACAACGGGCGGCGCGCTGGCCTTCGACGGCCTGCGGCCTCCCTACGAAGCCACGCTCACGCGGTTGTTGCGGGAAGCGGGCGCCGTGATCATCGCCAAGACCGGGATGATCGAGCTGGCCCACTGGGTGGACGACGACATGCCCGCGTACAACGCGGTGTCGGGCCACGCCATGAATCCCTACGACCCGCGGCGCGATCCGCGCGAGGCGACGTTCGACGGCCGCGCCGCGCTCAGCCCCGGGGGCTCCAGCTCGGGCGCCGGCACCGCTGCGACCTTCTGGGCCGCCAACGTCGGCACCGAAACCGCCGGCTCGATCCTGGGCCCGGCCAACCAGACCATGCTCGCCGCGATCAAGCCGACGCTCGGGCGGGTCAGCCGTCACGGCATCATCCCGCTCACCGCCGACCAGGACACCGCCGGCCCGATGGCCCGCAGCGTCACCGACGCCGCCATCCTGCTGGGTGCGATCGAAGGGCCGTCGCCCGATCCGAACGACCCGGCGACGACGGCCTGCACGCCACCCCCGAACCGCGACTACACCGCGTTCCTGAAAGGTGGCGCGCTCAAGGGCGCGCGCATCGGCGTCCCGCGCGCCTACTTCTACGACAAGGCCAACGTGCCGGGCAGCAAGGAACCGCGCGGCGGCCTCAACCCCGAGCGTGCCAGCGTCATGGCCGAGGCCATCGCGATCCTGCAGCAGCAGGGCGCGGTGATCGTCGACCCGGCGAACCTCCCGAGCGTGCTCGAGACCGACCCGGGCCGCAACGTCCTGGCCTGGGACATCTGCGTCAAGGCCAAGGGCGAAGACGCCGACTGCTCCGTGGTGCTCAAGTACGGCTTCAAGCGCGACTTCAACCGCTGGCTGGCATCGCTCGGAACTGCGGCACCGCTGAAAACGCTGACCGAGCTGCGCGCCTGGAACCTCGCGCACCAACGCGCCGGCGCGATCAGGTACCGGCAGGGCTTGCTCGACATCTCCGACGAGATGGACCTGGAGCAGGACCGCGCGCGCTACGAGGCCGACCGCGCGCGCGGCCTCAAGCTGGCGGGTGAGCAGGGCATCGACGCCGCGTTTGCCGAGCATCGACTCGACGCGTTGCTGTTCCCCGGCGGATCGGGTGCGGACGTGGCGGCCATTCCCGGCTATCCGACGGTGATCGTCCCGTTCGGCAGGGTGCCCAACGCACCCGGACGCGCGTTCCCGCAGGGTTTCGACGCGAAGCCGTCACCCTTCGGCGTGAGCTTCACCGCGCGTGCGTGCAGCGAGCCGCGGCTCATTGCGCTGGCCTACGCCTTCGAACAGGCCACGAAGCGGCGCGTGCCGCCGCCGGAGCTCCCGTAGGTGCTTGGCGGAACGGCCGCAGGCGCAGCGTGGCGTGGCGAGGCTGGGGATCATGTGCATTGCGCAGCGAGCACAGCGCGTGCAAAGTCGCGCATCGACCTCGGAGGATGAACATGAAGGACTTCTGCACATGGGCCGGCCTGCTGTTCGCCGCGCTTGCCGGCCCGGCCAGCGCCGACACGAGCAATGTCTCGGCCACCGGCTTCGTCTCCAGCTATCGCGAGGAGCTGAAGGTCACGCCCGACGAGGCGTGGCGCGCCATCGTCCAGCTGCCGCGCTGGTGGAGCGATGCCCACACCTACTCGGGCAAGGCGTCGAACCTGAGCCTGGACGCCAGTGCGGGCGGTTGCTGGTGCGAGCGCTGGGGCGACGGCCATTCGGCGCAGCACGGCCAGGTGATTCTGCTCCAGCCCGGCCGGGTGATCCGCTTCAACGCTGCCCTGGGGCCACTGCAAGACCTTGGCGTGGCCGGCGTGCTGACCATCGTGACGAGCGCGCAGGACGGCAAGACCTTCCTGCGCATGACCTACCGCGTCGCGGGCAACGCCGACGCCGGCCTCGAAAAGCTCGCCCCCGCGGTGGACCAGGTCATCGGCGTGCAGTACCGGCGCCTGAAGGCACTCGCCGAGACGGGCAAACCCGACTGAGGCGCGGGCCCGCGCCGGCCGCGCCGCACGTGCCGGTCGCGCGACCACCCGGAGCCTTGGCACGTGGCGTTGCTCCGACGCGTGCCTGTGAGCTCTCGATCAACCGGCGACGCCGGACGCCAGCGTCGCCACCTGCACGCGCGCCTCGAACGTCGCCTGTCCGGCGGCAAACGCAAACGCGTCGACGGCGCGGTCGGGCAGCACGGGTGCGGCGTCGGTGAGCGTGTTCAGGCCGGGCCAGCCGTCGCGCAGCCACAGCGTGCCGGCGGGAATGCGCGGCGTCACGTGGGCGCGGGCCTGGAGTTCGCCGCGTCGGTTGAAGACGCGGATGGCGGCGCCGTCGTCCACGCCGCGCGCGGCCGCGTCGGCGGGCGCGATCCAGAGCGACGGCTCGGCTTCGCGGCGCGCCAGCGTCGGCAGCACCTGGCCGTTGTTGTAGAACGCGTGGAAGTGGCTCAGGGTGCGGCCCTGGGTCAGCACCAGCGGGTGTTCATCGGCAGCGCCGGCCGCTGCCACCGATGCGGGTACAGGCTCGCACCGCGGCAGCGCGGGCAGGCCCAGACCGCGGGCGACGCTGGAATCGAACTCCACCTGGCCTGATGGCGTGTCGAACGCCAACGTCGGATACGCCACGTGCGAAACGTTCATCGGCACGAATCCACCCGCTGCACGCAGCGAGGCCACGGTCGCGCGGCCGGTGCACGGGTGGTCGAGCACCGCATTGATCATGCCCTCCTCGTCGGCCCAGGGGTGGAAGTCCTCGACGCCGAGCTGCTGCGCCAGTTCACTGAGCACGCGGTAGAGCGAGCGCGTTTCGCCGGCTGGCGCGAGCGCACGCTCCATCAGGTACAGGTGCGTGTGGGTGGCCTTGCAGCCCAGCTCTTCGAGCCAGGCGGTGCCGGGCAAAACCACGTCGGCGAACTGCTGCGCGGTGCGGTTCAGGAACAGGTCGTGGCTGACGATGAGGCCGGTGCGCGCCAGGCCTTCGGCCGCGGCGGCGGCATCGGGGAAAGACGACAGCATGTTGGAGCCGAGTTGCAGCAACGTTCGCACCCGGCCCTCGCGCAGCGCCACCAGCACGTCGGACATCTGGTTCGGCCACGCCGTGCCCGGCGCGCGGCGCTCGGCCGCCGCAATGCTGCCCAGGCCCCGGCCGTGCGCCGCACTGCCGTGGCGCGGGCCGAGGCCGCCGCCCGCCACGCCAAGGTTGCCGGTCAGCGCGGGCAGGCAGGCGATGGCGCGGCTCGCCTGCCAGCCGTTGGCGCCCTTGTGCATCGAGCTGCCGCCGAGCACGATCATCGCCGGCCGGGTGGCGGCGTAGCGGCGTGCGAGCTCGACGATGCGTGGTGCGGCGATGCCGGTGATGCCCTCGGCCCAGGCTGGCGAATACGCCTTCACGTGCCCAGCCAACGCATCGAAGCCCAGCGTGTGCTGCGCGACGAAGGCCGAGTCAAACAGCCGCTCTTCGCAGATCACGTGCATCAGTGCGAGCGCGAGCGCGGTGTCGGTGCCCGGGCGCACCAGCAACACTTCGTCCGACTTGGCCGCCGCCTCGGTCTGGCGCACGTCGATCGTCACGAGGTGCGCGCCGCGCCGTTTCGCGTCCAGCAGGTGGCGCGCGGTGTTCGGCTGGCTCGCGAGATTGGCCGCCCAGAGCACGATGAGCTGCGAATGTTCGCCCATGTCCTCCTTGGTGTTGGTTTCGAGCACGCCGGTGAGCGCCAGGCCGAAGGCACCCAGGCCCCAGCAGATCATGGTCGGGTTCCAGAACTGGCTGCCGTGCAGGTTGGCGAAGCGCGCCATCAACTGAGGGCCGAAGCGCGTGCCGTAACTGGTGGTGATGCTGCCGTGGCCAGGCCAGATCGCGGTGGCCTGCGGCGGCGCGCTGTGGATCGACGCGACGATGCGCGCGTATGCTTCTTCCCAGGAGGCGCGGCGCAACGGCTCGCTGCGCGCATCGCGCACCAGCGGGTGCAGCAGCCGCGCCGGGTTGCCGATGATTTCACGCGACGCCTGGCCGCGGATGCACAGGAAGCCGCGGCTGTCGGGGTTCGCCGGATCACCCTTCACGCCGATCAATTCGCCGTCGCGCACCTCGGCGAGCATGCCGCACAACGTGGGGTGGCAGTTCATCGGGCACATCGTGCGGACAACGCCGCCGGCGAATGCGTTCATTCGGGTCTCCTCGGGTGGCGACATTCTGCGCTGCCTGGTGGCATCCAGTTGCTGCGCGCTCGCGTTTTCTCCGGGGAAACGGCTGCGAGCGCGTGGAAGTCGAGGGTCACAGAGGTGGTGGGATCGGTCGCTCACCGTTCGCGGTGGGCCGGCGGAAATCGACCCATCGGCACCGTTCGTCGCTGCACGCAGGCCAAGCTCCGCGCGATGGCAGGTGGCCCGGCACCGCAGTGGCACCCCTGCTTGTGGCGGGCCACCGCCGGTTGCAGCAGGGCGGTGGTGGTGCCCCCGGGCGGAGGCCCCATTCGCGATGTCATGGCTCTTCGCGCGCCTGGATCGTGTTGACGCAGCGGGCCGTTGTGGGTCTGGGTGGCGCCCGGCGTGCGTGGGCCGGAGACCGGGGGCGCCGCCACCGCCCTGGCGCGCAGTCGCTGGGGGGCTGAGCCACGGGGGCGAGCGACCAGCCGTCTTCAGGCCCGAGCAGCCCGCGGCGGCTCAGTTCCCGCCGGTCGGGCTCAGACACCCTTGAGGAACCGGCGCAGCTCGGCCAGTACCTCGTCCGGTTTCTCTTCGGGCAGGAAATGGCCGCAATCCAGCGCCTGGCCGCGCACGTCCTTCGCCACCTCGCGCCAGTCGGCGAGGCAGTCGAACATCGAACCGACAGGGGAATGCTTCGCCCACAAGGCGAGGACCGGCATCCCGAGCTTCCACTTCAGGCTT